>CAYWIH010000050.1:0-31194 GCA_964458305.1 uncultured bacterium
GATGAATCCTCAATTAAAGAGTACCTGAATAACTGTTTAGTCAACTTATCTCAAATTTAAAAATCGATCGATCTTCTCTTTCTCTATAGATAAGTCAATGTTTAATATCCCTTCTTCCGGTTTAAATTAGCTTATATTAAGTTTTTCAACATAAATTTTTTAAGTAACGTATTTAGTGGGTTTCAATGCTATATTTAGATGTATCTCCCAAGGGTTTACTATGTCTAATTTTCGATAAACCCTTAATATTAGTAAGTATCGTCTTCTGTAACCTAGGTTTTGCGTTTCTTTCCCGATCGTACTCAAAAAAATTTCAAAGATATTATTAGAAAAATTTTGTAACAGTAAGTAACGAAAACCAATTAGATTTGACAAAAATAGGGAAATATGAATTGCTTAATGGTTAAGCCCGATCGATCTTCTTTAGAGTTTTTGTGAGATAATTGCCGCAAGTAAACCACTAGAAGCCATTTTTAAATTTAATAGATAATCGATGCGATCGAAAGTTTCTTCTAAAGGACGAATTACCTTTTTCCAACCTAATCCATCTGTAATCCAGATAAATTTATGTCCTTGTGAAGAGATAAAATCGAATACAGTTTTGTATTCTCCGGCTGTAGATTTTAGTTTTGAACCTGCTCCGCTATAAAAATTTGTTTCTATTAAATATAAAATATCGTTATTTTTAATGGCAAAATCAAAGCGACGACTAGATTTATCTACTTTTACTTCTATTCCCCATTCTTTTTTAATTTTCTCGGATGTAGCTTGAGAAATTAATGATAAGTTCTGCTGTTGCTTAATTTTTTTTAGGAGATTTTCGACAATTTTCTCCATAGTAGTACCACTACGATTTTTTCTGGCATTAGTGTCTAATCCTACTTCAATTCCAAGAACATAATCCGGGATACTCTTAATTACTTTGTTTTTAAATAATTTAAGAACTCCTGTTTCATTTGCAAATTCTATTACACTATCGATTTCTTGCTTAGTGAATTTATTTTTTGTTTGAAAATCAAAAAACTTATAATTAAACTCCCCATAAATATAAGAAGTTAAAATTTTAAAATTTGAGTTTCGACAAGCAAGCAAAATAGGAATTACACTTACAACATTTGGATATTTGTTAAGCAATAATCTTAATTCTTCTTCTATATTTTCTTTGCCGACTAAATAATTTAATAAATTTAAATTTATTTCTATTTCTCGATAATTATTTAAAACTTTATCCCAGTTTACAAAATAGTCCCATAAAGTTATTGAGTCTGTTAAAGTATCTTGTAAATATTGAAAAATTTCAGGTTCATTGGAACAGTTCAAATATTGCTGAAAAACAGGATTTAGTTTCATTTTGTTTTATTTCCATCGTCACAATCTAGGGAGTAATTCATAATTAAAATTTCGTTTATTTTACCTCTTTTTTGGGCGTTACTGTTAATATTGCGTCTGGCTTGAACTTTTTTAATTGAATATTCAGAATAAGCATTTGCAAAAAAACCATCATCAGCATCGGAATTACTGAGCATTAATTTAGCACCTTTTCGATCTAATAAAGTAAAAAAATCTCGCAAGCGTAATTGTTCGCGATCGTCGAAATTATCTTTAGCATAAGCAGTAAAATTGCTAGTTTTGCTAATTGGTTTGTAGGGAGGATCGAAATAAACAAAAGATTTACTATTTACATATTTTTGACATTCTGAAAAGTCGCCTAATTGGATGTGAGTCTTTTGTAAAATGTTTGAAACAGCTTTAAGATTAGCAGAATTGCAGATAGTTGGATTTTTATATTTACCGCAAGGTACGTTAAAATCTCCCTTAGAATTTACGCGAAAAAGTCCGTTAAAACAAGTCCGATTTAAAAAAATTAGTAATGCGGTTATTTGAATTTGGTTTGGATTGCTTTGTTTTCTTAAATTGTTAAATTGCGATCGAGTTTGATAAAAATATTCTTTTCGCTTCTCTTCATTTAACAATAAATATTCTGTTTCTATTTTTGCTAAAATTTCCAGCAAGTCATCGACGTTATTTTTTATAGTTTTATAAGCTATTATTAATTCTGGATTGATATCGAAGATAAAAAATTCTTCGATTTGATAATACTGAGCAATATAAAATAAAACCGCACCACCGCCAACAAAAGGCTCAATATATCTTTGTAGAGAGTTATTTTTAAATTCTAATGGCAAACATTCATCGATTTGTTTAATTAATTGCCGTTTACCCCCAGCCCATTTTAAAAAAGGTTCGATCGAGCGATTATTGTTAGATTGCGATTTTTGAGTTTTACGAAACATTCTTTTATTTTTAAATGCCATAATAAAGAGATATTTTATTACGATATTCCATTACAAACAATAAATATGAGCAGAAATCGCAATAGTAATAATTTTCTGAGTTTTCTTAACGCTACCCCCTTATTCGGGCTAATTTGGGTTATCTACAACTTAATTATTGTCGCCAGTAACGATACTACCCTAAAGACGGTATTAGCCAATATTCCTTTAGTTTCTGGTGCTGTTTGGGAAATAACTTCGAGAGATATGTTGTTGTTGCTGGGGTTAATAACTTTGTATATTGAAACTCTCAAAGCTACTCGCAGTAATTTAATTTCGATCGTCAATCACAGTCTTTCTATTTTAGTCTTTGTAATTTTTTTAGTAGAATTTCTGATTGTTGCTGAAGCTGGTAATTCTACTTTCTTTCTTTTAACTTTGATGTCTTTAATGGATGCGATCGCAGGTTTTGCGATTACTATTGTGGCAGCACGTCGCGATTTTAATGCTTTAGATTAATTTAACGTCTTTTTCCGTATTTTACGGCGAAATTATTGCTAACTAATTCTTTGGGAATTTCTATTAAAAATTGTGAACCTATTTTTCTTTCTCTATTACCCCAGGTAAACCTTTCTCTGGCATGAGTTATAAATAATTGTTCTCTAGCGCGAGTTATGCCAACATAACACAAACGACGTTCTTCTTCTAAAGCGATCGGATCGTTTAAACTTCTAAAATGGGGTAACAAACCTTGTTCTAAACCCACTAAAAAGACGATCGGAAATTCCAAGCCTTTAGCAGAATGTAATGTCATTAAAGAGACTTTTTTATCTTCTTCTTTCAAGTCATCTAAATCTGAAGCTAAAGAAGCATTTGCTAAGAAACCTTCTAATGTTTTATCGTCGTTATCTTCTTGAAATTTTAAAACAGCATTAAATAGTTCGGAAATATTTGCGAGGCGATCGTCTGCTTCGTCAGTACCTTTATTTTTTAAATCGTCTAAATAGCCGCTATCTTCCATTATGCCTTGAATGATTTCTGCGGCGGAATCAGTTTCGATTTTTGCTTGATATTTTTTAATAGTTTCTACAAATCGATCGACTTTTTTTGCTGCCCTTCCTGCTATAGTAGCTATAGTTGTTGCGTCGCTAATTATTTCCCATAAAGGTACTCCCAACTCTTGAGATGCGGCGATTAAATTGTTAATTGTCGTTTTACCTATACCGCGACGGGGAGTATTAATTACTCGCAACAAACTAACAGTATCGGCTGGGTTAGAAATTAGTTTAATATAGGCTAAAGCGTCTTTAATTTCTTTGCGATCGTAGAATTTAAAACCGCCGACAATAGTATAAGGTATGTTACTTTGAATTAAAGTATCTTCAAAAGCGCGAGATTGGGCGTTAGTTCGGTATAAAATCGCAAAACTACCCCAATTTAATTCGGGATTTTCTCTGTTCGATCGTAAGATTTCCCGGATAACAAAATCGGCTTCATCTTCTTCATCATCTGCTTGATAACAACATATCGGATCGCCTATATCTCTAGTCGGCCTGAGAATTTTATCGATTCTTTGACTGTTATTTTCGATTAATTTATTGGCAACTTTTAAAATATTTTCACGCGAGCGATAGTTCTCTTCTAACTTTACCATGGTTCTCGTATCTTCATCGGGCAAACCGTCGCCAAAATCCGATTGAAAATCGAGCAAAATAGTAAAATCTGCCATCCTAAAACTATAAATCGACTGATCCGCATCTCCGACTACAAATATCGATCTTTGTTTCCAGTTCCAATTACTTTTTACATTTTCGCCGTTAGTAGTTAAAAGCCGAATAAAATCGTATTGAATGCGATTAGTATCTTGATATTCGTCTACTAAAATATGTCTGAATCGATCGTGCCAGTAACCTAAAATAGATTCGTTCTGCTCGAACAATCTCACGGGAATTAAAATTAAATCGTCAAAATCTAAAGCATTATTGGCGGCTAATTGAGCTTGATATTCCCGATAAACTTCAGCAATAACTCGTCCTTTATAACCATTTTGTTCGTAGGAAAATTCTTGAGGATCTAAGCCCAAATTTTTGGCGTTGCTTATGGCATATCTAACCCGACGCGGCTCGAATTTTTTATCGTCTAAATTTAATTTTTTAGTAACGATATTTTTAATTAAACTTTGAACGTCATTTTCATCAAAAATAGTAAAATTGCGCTTCCAAGTTCTTCCCGCTTCATCTTGATACTTATTAATATCGTAGCGGAGGATGCGAGAACACAAACTATGAAAAGTGCCGATCCAAAGAGGTTTGATAGTATTTTTATATACCTTCGATCGCAGTTGTTTTTGTTCGTATTCTTCTAATAATTCCAAACGCCGATCGAACTTTTGCGCAGCCATTTCTTGGGCAAAAATCTTTTCAATTCTCTCCTTCATTTCCCGGGCTGCTTTATTAGTAAAAGTTACTGCTAAAATATTTTCAGGATTTATTTTATGCTGATATATTAAATTAGCAATTCTATAAGTTAAAGCTCTCGTTTTGCCCGATCCAGCCCCAGCCACAACCAATAGCGGCCCGCAAAAATGCTCTACAGCACGGCGTTGAGAAGGATTGAGATGGCTGACAAAATCGGGAGTAGAACTCATAACAAACAAAAAGCACTTCACTGCGATCGAATCTATTTTACCTTTTCCCCCACTGAAGCAAAGATTAAAAAAAATAAAATTGCCCGATTGCTTCGAGAAGTTTGCCAAGAAAATTAATTTTTGTTGCGAATAGATAGAATAAACGAAGAAGTTACTTTAAAAATGTTATGCATCTGACCTATCTAGATAGCAATTCTTGGTTGATTGAAATCGCAGATAAAAAAATTTTACTCGATCCTTGGTTAGAAGGAGATTTAGTCTTTGGTAATGCTGCTTGGTTTTTTAGAGGAGAAAAACTAGCAAAACGAACCATTCCAGAAGACATCGATCTAATTTTACTATCCCAGGGCTTAGAAGATCACGCCCATCCGCCGACATTAAAACAACTCGATCGCAATATTCCTGTAGTTGGGTCGCCAAGTGCGGCTAAAGTAGTAAAAGAATTGGGCTACACTCAAGTAACAGCTTTAGACCATCAAGAAAAGTTTACCCTTCTTGACGCAGTAGAAATAAAAGCAGTACCAGGTTCGCCGATCGGCCCGCAATTGGTAGAAAATGGCTATATAGTTAAAAATATAGCAACCGGCCACAATCTTTATTACGAACCTCACGGCTATCATTCCGAGTCTCTTAAAGAAGACGCACCGGTAGATGTAATCATTACTCCGATTATCACTTTAAAACTATTCCAGTTTTTACCTTTCATTCAGGGACAAAAAACAGCACTGGATGCTTGTAAAATGTTAGATCCTCAAGTAATTTTACCTACTGCTGCGGGTGGAGATGTAAAATTTGATGGCATACTCACCGCAGTATTGAGTGCGGAGGGTACGATCGCAGATTTTCAAACATATCTAAAGGATAACAATCTTTCGACTCGAGTTATCGAACCAAAACCAGGCGATCGCTTTGCGGTAGAATTAAAAGATCGTGCTTTGGCTTAAAATTTAAAAGCGCGGGCAATTAGTATTTTTTTCACCATAGGAAATCAAAAGTTAGAAGTTTTTCAATTATTGATATTCTGAATAAATGAAGCATTTTGAATTATGACTTCTATTTTACTTAATTGCCCGCTAAATTTATGAGAGTTAAACTAGTTAAAACTTTAAGTTTTCTGACAATTCTTTTAATTACTTTAACTGTAATTAGTTCGCTCTATATACCTCGAGTCAACTCGCTTCCCGAATTTTCTTTAGTTCGATCGAGTCAAGACAAGCCTATTATTCCTAATTTAATCGCCATTGGCAATAATTTATTTAATTACGGCAATTGGTGCGGCGTAACTAATACCAAACTGCCCTATGTCAGACCGATCGATGCTGTCGATGCAGCTTGTAAAGCTCACGATCTTTGTATTGGCAATAACGACCATAAATGTAGCTGCGATGCCACATTTTTAAGGGATATAGCCGAAGCTAAAGCAATTTCTCACAAAGGAGAAACTTATAAAATAAATGCCATTAAACTAATCGAGAAAAAACCTTGTTACTGTTCGGAAGAATTTGCTGGAAGAGAAATGAAATTACTCGGTTTTGGCGGAAAATGTTAAAGGTATTTTATATTTAACTCGATCGGAAAACTGCAATTTACAAAAAAATCAGAGATAATAAAATAAATATCACCTCAAACCAGTGAGAAAATGACATTATCTCAATCTATTTATTCTGTTATTGCAGAAGAAAAAAAAGAAAAAATCTCCAGAGATAGCAAAACTTCACCGCAAACATTAACAATATTTGCTATTACTGCCACTATTTTATTTTGGGCTTCCGCTTATCCGGCAATTACTGTCGCCCTAACAGCTTATACTCCAGGTGAAATCGGCTTTTTAAGATATGCGATCGCTTCGATCGTCTTAATTTGCTATGCCTCAATTAAAAAAATATCCCTACCAAAAAAACAAGATTTAATCGCGATCGCTGCTTGCGGTTTTATTGGCTTTACTTTATACAATTTTATGTTAAATGCCGGAGAAATGACCGTAAACTCCGGTATGGCTAGTTTTATTATCTCCGCAGAAGTAGCCGTCATTGCTCTTTTATCAAGATTATTTTTTAACGAAACTCTCGGTAAAATCGGCTGGATTGGAGTCTTTTTATGTATTATCGGAGTTGGGTTTATTTCTTTAAGTGGCGACGGTAAATTACAACTTTCTTGGGGAATACTAGAAGTATTTATCGCTACTTTAGCCACAAGTGTTTATTCCGTGATGCAAAAACCTTTACTGAATAAATATACTCCGATCGAATTTACCAGTTATGCTATTTGGGCCGGCACTTTATTTTTATTTTTCTTAGCTCCTCAAAGCATTTTGTCAGTTATCGACGCACCTTTAAAGCCGACATTAGCAATTATATATATGGGAATTTTTCCCGGAGCGATCGCCTATTTAGCTTGGTCTTATATAATATCTCAAATTCCCGCCTCTCGAGCGGGCAGCTACTTAGCCATAATTCCTGTGGTAGCATTATTTATTGCTTGGCTGTGGTTGGGAGAAATTCCTACTTTAATTGCTTTTTTGGGTGGGGCTGTTGTTTTTGTCGGGGTAATACTGGTCGATCGGCATAAAATTAAAAATCCCCCGAGGGACGGGGGAAGCAGTGAATAAATACTTTATTATTTATTGCTGATTTACTTGGTATCATTGTTTAAATTAACCTGGTAGTATTTGTTTAGCCCGAGCGAACAAAAAGAAGAATTTGGAATGAGATGATTCTTTTTCTACTTTTTCTTCTTGTACTTCTACCGGGACTAACATCCGATCTCGAGAACGAACGGTCATTTCACCCTCAGCCAATGCTTTACGCAGTTTAGATCCTGTTTTCCAAGCCAGATATTTTGCAGTAGTCCATTGTGGGTTGGGCGGATAGCCAGCAAATCCAGATCTCAATGCGGCATGGTTTGGTTTGGATATCTTGGTAGAAACTAGTACGTCCTTGTTGAGGTCAACTACTAGGAAATTTTGGTTTTTGTTGCGATCTTTGTTGTGTTTTGTCACACATATCACCCCCTAGTTCAATAAATTTTACGAATTGTCACTAAACATTTTAATCGAAGATTCCAAGTTATTACAATAGTAAGTTGGCTTAAGTTTTTTAGTTATCTCCGAAACGATAACCTTTGCCGTAAACGGTACGAATTAAAGGATTTTCTCCCTCCAGTTCGATTTTGCGCCGCAACAAACGAATTAAAGCAGCTAAAACATTACTACTAGGTCGATCGCTATCTTGCCATAAATGTTGATAAATTTCTTCTTTTGTAAGTAAGCGATCGGGATGCTGCATAAAATAAGCAAGTAGTTTAATTTCTTTTTCAGAAAGATTAATTACTTTTCCTTGGCGATAAGCCACTTGATTTGGTAGATCTAATTCTAGATCTCTTACTTTAAGTCGCTCCGATCGGGCTAAAGATGCAACCGCAACATCGCTTTTCAGGTTGAGATCGATATTTGGAGATCTTCGCAGTAAAGCGCGCACTCTGGCAAGTAATTCTTTTAACTCAAAAGGTTTAATTAAATAATCATCCGCACCAGCATCCAAACCTATTACCCTCTCATCGACAGTATCTTTAGCGGTGAGAAATAAAACCGGAGTAGTAAAACCGCGCGATCGCACTTCTTGACAGATCTCGATCCCAGAATATTGCGGCAACATCCAATCTAAAATATAGAGATCGTATTGTTGATTTAATGCCAATTCCATGCCATCTTTACCGTTATCGGCTACGTCGATCTGGTAACCCTCACAAGATAAAATATGACTTAAAGGTGCGGTTAATTCAGCTTCGTCATCGACTAAAAGAATCCTCATTTTATTCGTTCAATAAATCATCGATAATTTTCTACTATACTCAGCCCGAGTATGATACCCTCATATAGAACCAAGGCTACTATTTATCATGCTCATAGTCGCACTACCTAAAGGTGCTCTTTTATCGGACAGCATCAACTTATTTAAAAAGATCGGTTTAGATTTTAGTGCTTTTCTCGATAAAACTAACCGACAATTACAAATAACAGATCCGACTCAAAGCGCGATCGCCTTGTTAGTCAGGGCGCAAGATGTCCCGGTATATGTAGAATACGGTCAGGCACAGTTGGGCATAGTAGGTTACGATGTTTTGCGCGAAAAAAGTCCGCGAGTGGCCAATTTAGTCGATCTTAAGTTCGGTTATTGTCGAATGTCGGTAGCCGTACCTAAATCTAGTCCCTACAAACAGTCTCATTTATTACCACCTCACGGTAGGGTAGCATCTAAATCGGTAAAATGTGCTAAGGAATATTTCGATCTTTTAGACTTGCCGGTGGAAATCGTTCCTCTTTATGGTTCTGTAGAATTAGGGCCGATTACGGGTATGAGCGAGGCTATTGTCGATTTAGTTTCTACCGGACGAACTTTGCGAGAAAATGGTTTAGAAGAAATCGATATTTTGTTTGAAAGTACTGCTAGAGCGATCGCTCATCCTCTCAGTTACCGCACTAATTTACACAATTTATCTAGTTGGGTGGAAAAATTACGTCTTGCTACAGAAGAAGCGGTGGATGGAAATTGATTTTCGCAATACTAACACGGTTTGGGCTTCTATTATCGTCGCAACTTTACAAAAGTTAGGATTAAATTTTGCCGTAATTTGTCCGGGATCTCGTTCTACTCCTTTAACTGTTGCTTTTGCTGCTTGCCGAGATATAGAGGCTATTCCTATTTTAGACGAACGCTCGGCGGCTTTTTTTGCTTTGGGTATTGCTAAGCGATCGGGGTTTCCGGTAGCCTTAGTTTGCACTTCTGGTACTGCTGGAGCTAATTTTTATCCGGCTGTTATTGAAGCTAGATATAGCAGCGTACCTTTATTAATTTTAACTGCCGATCGACCTCCCGAATTGCGAGATTGTCATTCAGGACAAACTATCGATCAATTAAAATTGTACGGCAATTATCCCAATTGGCAAACCGAGTTAGCTGTACCGAGTACAGATCTGGGTATGTTAAGTTATTTGCGGCAAAATATCGTTCGCGCGATCGATCGATCTCTTTTTCCAGTTAAAGGGCCGGTACATCTTAATATACCTTTTCGCGACCCTCTCCCACCTATTCCCGTCCCGGAAACTAATAGGATTAAATCTATTTTCGACTCGAAACAATTTTTTAGTAATATTATCTTTTCCCGTCACCCCGTCTCCCTCTCTCCTCTTGACTCCGTCTCTCTACTAGAAGAATGGCAATTACAAGATCGCGGTATTATTATTGCTGGTTTGGCACGCAGTCAAGATCCCGAAAAATATTGTCGCGCGATCGCTAGTTTATCGCAATTTTTAGGCTGGCCGACTCTTGCGGAGGTTCTCTCTCCGGTGAGAAACTATGCTAAATTAAACCCCAATCTTGTTTCTACTTACGATTTAATTTTACGCGATCGCAATTTAGCAGATAAATTAAGACCCGAAATAGTCATTCAATTAGGAGAACTTCCCACCAGTAAGGAGTTAAGATCGTGGTTAGATTATACTCGATCGCAACGCTGGATCGTCGCTCCTAGCTTAGATAATTTCGATCCGCTTCACGGCAATACTATACATTTAAATACTTCTGTAGAAGAATTAATTACTAATTTTATTTCCGAGCCAAATAATTACCATAATTCTGAATATTTAAATATCTGGCTGAATGCAGAAAATCAAGTTAGAAGGGCGATCGATTTAAAGATGTCAGCAATGGAGCATTTTTTTGAAGGGAAAATAGCTTGGTTGCTTTCTAAAAGTTTGCCGCCAGAAACTCCGATTTTTATTGCTAATAGTATGCCCGTCAGAGATGCGGAATTTTTTTGGTGTCCGAACCACAATAAAATGATTCCTTTTTTCAATCGCGGTGCTAATGGTATCGATGGAACTTTATCTACTGCTTTAGGTATCGCCTATCGTAATCATAAAAATTGCGTAATGTTGTCGGGAGATTTGGCTTTTTTACACGATACTAATGGTTTTTTAATTGCTAATAAATTTCTCGGACATTTAACAATAATTTTAATTAATAATAACGGCGGTGGCATATTTGAAATGTTACCTATTGTTGAATTCGATCCTCCCTTCGAAGAATTTTTTGCTACCCCACAAAATATCGATTTTGCTAAATTATGCGCTACTTATAATGTCGAACATAGGATTATTAAAAATTGGCAAGAATTAAAACAATTATTAAATCCATTGCCAAAATCGGGAATCAGAGTATTAGAAATTAGAAGCGATCGCAAAAAAGATGCGAAATGGCGTAAAGAAAATTTAAGTAAATTTATAACCCTTTAAAAATCTAAGTAATGTATCGATATCTAAAGCTTTGTAAAAACGAGGGATTAGTCCGAGAAAGACTTAACAAAAATATCTAAAATATAAAGTGTAAGTCTGGAGCGATCGACGCAGATTAAACAAAAATAAAAAAATCAAGAGGTCTGATTAAGATTTTATCGATTCGAACTAAGCAAGATTGTTCGATCGAAGACCTCTCTTGAGACTTAATGAATTGGAGATTAAAACCATGTTAAAAATTTTAGTTTATTCTGGCTTTATGATATTGTTCTTTGCATTTTGGCTTTGGATACTTGGCAGAGATACAAATTTATACCCAGATATCGATCGTTAAATTACAAAAGAGCAAATAACTAAAAAATTGCGATCGGATTCATTGATGTTTGAACTTAATAAGAAATTACTCTAATTTATTCTAAACAATCTCGATCGCAAGCCTAGATTATTATTTAGTAAAATTTTAATAGCTTGGCTCGTATCTCAGCTAATTTCTTTGAGAAATTTCTTCCCCAATTAATTTTAGCAATCTTGCTAGATCGGGTAAATCCATATCTGCAACGATTCTCTCTAAATCGATAAGTTCTAAATTATGGGGATGATACCTAGTCCAAAATAATTCTTGAAAAGGTTCTGGCATCGATTCGAGTAAATAGAAAAAATCACCGGCTTTGAGGTCTCTTTTTCCAGTAAAGAAACGACTTAATTTGCTTTCATCAAAGTTCGTCCAGTTGGATATTTGTTTGTTGGTATAGCGAAAGTTTTCTTGCTCTCTTACCCAGTTGAATATTTCTCTATGTTTGTAGTATTTACTTACAGAATTCATGATTTTATGAAAATAAAGGCTATCAATTTTTGCAGGAATTAATAATATTGCTACTGAGTCAGTTTCAGTACAATATTTTTGTGATTAAGACTAGAAAAATTTAGCTCGGAGTTAAATTAAGATTTGTCAGTCGAGCTATTTTTATTATCTTTCTTGCGATTAAAAAATGTTTGAGCTATTTGGCTCGATTTTTATAAATAAATTGACTAAATTGCAAAAAATATTTGTTATACGATCGATAAAAACCTCGGAGAAATTGAAGGCAAGTTTTTCTCCAAGGTTTAAATTTAAAATAGATGAATCTAACAACTAGCAAGAAGCCTATAAACTCACTTGTTAACTTTTGTTAACTCATATATATTAACAGGCTTTTTGCTGAAACAGAAAAAAGCTTCGCAGAAATTTTGCTTAATTCACAAAGAATTTAAATTATTACCAACGATCGATTCTTTTAGATGAAATTTCGGCAAAATTTCCCGATATATGTAAACGGAATTACATTTTTAACTTGCTTTCTAGCTTAAAGTGTTTAAAAATGATGGTTTTGAATATGTTTGCGTTTGTTAGTGTGATTCCTTCCGAAACTTAAAAATTTTTCGAACAATCCTAAAGCAACAAAAAGTATTGACAAAGACAATATATCGATTTTCCTCACCTCTGTGGTTTATCTAAGTTTAACAATTCCCTCTAATCGAGTTTAATTCAATGGCTAAATAATAAAAAGATGTAGAGAAGAGACAGGCAGCTACGATCGGAGGGTTTGTAAGAATATTTTTGTGGAAATTGCCCACTTTATCTTACGTGCGGTATTTTCTACAATCTACTACAGCACTACAAGCCTTCTTTTTCGATTGTAGAACAGTATTTTAGATAAAACCTGCCAAATTAGTAATTATTTAAATTTTAACTAGATATATATACTTACCTAAATCAATTCTATAGCAACCGCAGCAATGTAATCGGCTTTGATTTTAAAACTGGATAAATACCAATTAGAAGCTGCTTCAATATTGTGGTTAATACTGGCTATTTTTACATCTACGGAGGAATTAAGCACAATTTCGACATCATCCAATCCCATCAAACCGACTCCAGTTGCTTTTAAATAGGCTTCTTTTGCTGTCCAAATTTTAAAAAAAGCTGTTTGTTTGTCAGGAGGTTGAAAAGATGAAATTGCTTGATATTCGCGATCGCAAAAAAAACGTTTAGCTAAGTTTTCGGCATCTGGCATATCTTTGAGGTATTCTAAATCTACGCCTATTTTTCTATTTTTCGTAAAACCATAAATCGCTAAATCTTGAGAGTGGGATAAATTAAATTCGATTTTATTATCGATTAAACTTGGTTTACCGCGATCGCTATATTGAAATTGGATTTTTTGTGGTTCTAAATTGAGATAACGAGCTAAAATCTGTCTTAAAGTAGCTCTTGCGACAATAAAACGATTTCTGTGGATTGGAAAACGAAAGCGATCGGCTCTTTTTTGTTCGTCTGGGGCTAAAATTGTTGATAATTCTGCTACTTTTTGTTGGGATAGATTTAAATATTTTTGCCAAAGATGAACTTCGTTGTGAAATAACTGTAAATTTTCGGGAGGAAACTGCCAAGTAGAATCTTGTAATTGATTTGCTTGAAATTTAGTTATAATTATATTTGCTAAATTTTCTTTCAAAATAGATCCTGTTTAAAAAAATATTTAGTTATACTCGATCGCGATCGAATCTATTTCAATATAGTTGCGATCGTCCTTTGAAATTATAAATTTATGCAGCAAAATATTAACAAGATTGTCGGTGACTTAAGAAGTATTCAAAATCGCGATCCAAATTTTGAATTATCTCAATTTAAAAGTTTAATTACTACTTATCAATACGATCGACTTTATCGACTTTTTATTAAATATATTCAGCCAGAAAGTAAAGTTTTAGATTGGGGTTGTGGCAACGGACATTTTTCATATTTTTTGGTTAAAATGAACTATCAAACCGATAGTTTTTCTTTTGCAGATTTTTTATTGGACAAACATTTAAGTTCTGCCGATAATTATCGCTTTACAAAAGGCAATTTCAACGAACCAACAACACTTCCCTATCCCGACAATAATTTCGATGCGGTTGTTTCTGTGGGAGTTTTAGAACACGTTAGAGAAACTGGAGGAGAAGAAATGAAGAGCTTAGCAGAAATATCGAGAATTCTCAAAGCAAAAGGCTTATTTATTTGCTATCATTTGCCGAATAAATTTAGTTCGATCGAAACTATAGTTAGTTTTATGCCCAAAAAATACGGACATAAATATCGCTATACTGCCAAAGAAATAAAAGAAATTTGCGAGGGAACTGGTTTCGAGATTTTAGAATTAAAAAGATATGGTTTCTTGCCAAGAAATTTTTGGGGCAATTATCCAGAACCGATCCGAAATTCAGTAATTATTGCTTGGATTTATAATTTCTTGGATTGTTTGCTCGGTTTGATTTTCTCTCCTCTGTGTCAAAATTATTTATTTGTCGCTCGTAAAAAAAGATAATTAATTCTAAATAGATAAACGCTGATAAACTTCATCTAAATGTCTTAATTGATGCTGAGGATCGAAACATTTTTCTATTTCTTCAGAAGACAATATTTTTGCTATTTCAGGATCTCCAGATACTAATTGCTGAAAATTTCCTTCCGGCCGATTCCAAGCTTGATGGGCTAAAGATTGTACGATCGCATAAGCATCTTCGCGATTTTTCCCTTTTTCTACCATCGCTAACATGACTCGTTGCGAGAAAATAACCCCACCATAGACATTCATATTCCGTTTCATGTTTTCCGGGTAGACCAGCAAGTTTTTCACTAACTTGGTAATTTCCTTTAACATAAAATGGATTAAAATACAAGAATCCGGTAAAATTATTCGTTCTACAGAACTGTGGGAGATATCCCGCTCGTGCCAAAGAGCGACGTTTTCCAGGGCTGCTACGGCGTGTCCGCGCAGAATTCGAGCCATTCCCGTCAAACGTTCCGATCGAATCGGATTTCGCTTGTGAGGCATCGCAGAAGAGCCTTTTTGACCTTTAGAAAAGAATTCCTCGACTTCTAAGACATCGGTGCGCTGTAAATTGCGAATTTCGACAGCAAAACGTTCGATCGAAGCGGCCAAAAGTGCTAATTGTTGGACGAACTCGGCATGGCGATCGCGAGAAATTACTTGAGTAGAAGCCGTATCTGGTTCGAGTCCTAATTTTTGACAGGAGATCTCTTCTATTTTCGGATCGATGTTAGCGTAAGTTCCTACTGCACCCGAGATTTTACCTACGGCAATATCTTGACGCAGACGTACTAAGCGATCGCGGTTACGTAACATTTCAGCTAACCATCCGGCTAGTTTAAAACCGAAGGTCATTGGTTCGGCATGAATGCCATGCGATCGACCTACCATTACTGTATAACGATGTTGCTGAGCCTGGTAGCGAATTGCTTGAATTAATTCTTCGCAGCATTCTAAAATCAAATTCAAGCTTGCCAACATCTGCAAAGCCAAGCCAGTATCTAATACATCAGAACTCGTCAAACCCAAGTGAATGTATCTTCCGGCATTGCCAACATATTCGTTGACATTTGTCAAGAAGGCAATCACATCGTGACGAACTTCTGCTTCTATTTCTAAAACTCTTGCGGGGTCAAAATTAGCTTTAGCTTTAATTTCTGCTACGGCAACGCTAGGTATGTAACCCAATTCTGCTTGTGCTTCGCAAACTGCTATTTCTACATCCAGCCAAGTTTTCAGCTTGTAGCTAGTAGTCCACAATTCGCCCATTTCTGCTAGTGTATAGCGTTCAATCACGGCAACGATCGTAAGGAACAACTGTCATATTTTACTACTACCAGCCAGTTTTGTAACTAACCTTTGTTATAAGCTGGTGACAAGAATCGAACTTGCAACCGGCTGATTACAAATCAGCTGCTCTACCGTTGAGCTACACCAGCGTAATGGTCTTTAAATAGGATAGCAGATTTTTTGAGAATTGGAAAAAAAAATAAGGAATTAGCGAGTAGGGAGGATCTAGATTTTGCTTTCATTTTAATTAAGTTAGTAAACTCCCTACTTTGAAGTTAAGTCATATTACTTTCTATTGCCCAGCGTGCCAGTTCCGTGCGATTGTTGAGACTAGTTTTATTGAGCATGTTAGAAACGTGAGACTCGATCGTGCGCTGACTGACATTGAGCTTTTCTGCTATTTGACGGTTAGCCATTCCTTTAGCGACTAACTGAACTACTTTTAATTCTGTTGGTGTTAGTTCGACGTTTTGAGGAACTTTAATTTTTGTTTTTGCAGGCGATCCTTTGCTATTTTGTTGGATGAGACGGTTAGCTTGTTTTAGGGAAGATTCTACTTGAGCCACTAATTCTTCTGGCTCGAAAGGTTTTACCATGTAAACATCCGCACCTACATTTAAACCTTTAACGCGATCTTGACTTTGGCCTTTAGCTGAGAGGAAAAGTACGGGTATCCAGTTAGTGCGAGAATTTTTCCTAATTTGTTGTACGAGGGTATGGCCGTCCATCTCTGGCATCATGACATCGCAAATAATCATGTCAGGGAGACTTTCTTGGAGAATTTCTAGGGCTTCTCGCCCGTTTTCAGCCGTTAAAACCTGATATCCTCTAAATTCAAGATAATCCTTGACTAACAAGATTAAATTAGGGTCATCGTCGATCAAAAGTAATTGCTTGCTATCTTTGTGATAATTTTCTTTCATACTTTAAACTCTTGAAATCGCAATTTAGGAGTTTTTATAAATTTTGCTTATCTATTTTGACGATCGAGAAAGTAAGTGTTATTCTAACTCGATCGATTGTAATTTTTATCTTACTCTCTTATTGGCCCCGATCGCGTTTGCTATCGTCAAATTCTTCTGTTATCGTTGTTTCTGGTAAAGGATGGCGATAAAATGCGTATTCTTCTACTATTTTATTGCCGAGCAAATGTTCTTGAATGATTTTTTCGATCGCTTCTACGGTAACATTTTTGTACCAAGTTCCGTCGGGATATACTAATAAAATTGGCCCTTCACTACAAACTCGCAAACAATTAGCTTTGGTGCGAAAAATGCAGTTAGGATTTAATTCTGTAGGGCGATCGAGGTTTAATTCTTTAAGTCTTTTTTTCAGGTAATTCCAAGCTTCTAGCCCTATTTCTTTATCGCAGCATTTTGGTTTTGTTTGATCGCTACAGAGAAATAGATGTCTTTCTATTTGCGGAATTCCTAATTTTTCTGTTATTTCGATTATTGTTTCTTTCTTTTCTCGATCCATTTTTAAGCTCAAATATTTTTTTTATTTTATGTCAGAACGGAATTAGTTTATAGTCTTCTGACCATACTTCCTAAAATTACTAAAATAGCTTCGATCGCTGCCAATATTTTATGTTTGTCTAGTAAGGTAAAAGTAATTAAAATCTTTATTTCCATGCCGAGGTAACAAACAAAATCGATCGGTACACGAAGGCTATCCAACCTCCACCCATTAATATTTAATAAATTTATCAAGAATTTCAATGAGGTATTATTTATAATGCCAATAAACTAAAGAATAACAAGAAAAATCTTTGGGGCAGATCGCCTCAATTGCAACCATTTTTTAGTCGCTCGAATACCGCATCTAAAATTATTCTTTTCGATCGAGTTGACAGATTACGTTTCTTTTTACTTATAACTCAAGCTTAGATCATAAACTTAAATTATCAATAAAATAAAATATTATATCTCAAATTCTTAAAATTTGGTCAACTTTTGGCTACTTAATGAGATACAGTTATATTAATAAAAAATAATATAAGGGGAAATTATAAAGTGGATTTTTTGTCCGATTTCTTGAGGCTCTTTTTGAGTAAGTTGCAATCTCCGACACTCGGCTTTCTGATTGGTGGTATGGTCGTTGCCGCCGTCAATAGCCGACTGCAAATTCCAGATGCGATTTATAAATTCATCGTCTTCATGCTGCTCACAAAAGTCGGCCTCAGTGGCGGGATTGCAATCCGCAATGCCAATCTAGCGGAGATGCTGTTACCGGCAATGTTCGCCATAATAATAGGAATCTCGATCGTGTTCATCGGGCGTTACACGTTGGCCAAGCTGCCAAATGTCAAAACCGTGGATGCCATTGCCACCGCGGGCTTGTTCGGTGCCGTTAGTGGTTCTACTCTGGCCGCCGCTCTGACGTTAATGGAAACAGAAGGCATCGAATACGAAGCCTGGGCCGCCGCACTATATCCCTTCATGGACATTCCAGCACTCGTGACTGCGATCGTCTTAGCCAGCGTTTATATCAGCAAGCAGCGCGATACCGCAAACAAGCAGGAGTATCTTAGCAAGCAACGCGTTACTGCAGGCGGTTATCCCAGCAAACAGGAGATTACAGCAAGCGGGTATCCTAAGCTCCCTAACGCAAGCAAGCGGATCGAGATCTGGCCGATCGTCAAAGAAAGCCTTCAAGGTTCTGCCTTATCAGCACTGCTGCTCGGCCTGGCTCTAGGCCTGTTAACCCGGCCGGAAAGTGTTTATGAGAGCTTCTTCGCTCCCCTCTTCCGCGGCCTGCTTTCAATACTGATGCTGGTAATGGGGATGGAAGCCACAGCAAGGATGGGCGAGCTACGTAAAGTGGGCCAGTGGTACGCACTATATGCTTTTGTGGCACCGCTGCTGCATGGGTTGATAGCTTTCGGGTTTGGCGTTATCGCTCACCTAATTACGGGCTTTAGTCTTGGCGGTGTCGTAATTCTTGCCGTTATTGCTGCTTCTAGTTCAGACATCTCAGGGCCTCCTACTTTACGTGCGGGTATCCCGTCGGCTAATCCCTCTGCTTACATAGGCTCGTCCACAGCCGTCGGCACTCCGGTTGCGCTAGCCTTGGGAATACCGCTTTACATTGGGTTAGCCCAGGCACTAATGAGCAACTGATCTTAGACGAGTCCAGGTCTAGGATCGACCGATCGCCTTGGGTTGGCAACCAATGCGGTGCTGCCGTTTTCCTGAGTTTCTATTATAGTTCAATCAATACACAATCGAGAGGTAAAACACATGACCCAGAAAGCTAGCAAGCTCGTTATTGTTACAGAAAAGTTGCTCCTGAAAAAAGTCGCCAAGATTATCGACGAAGCCGGAGCTACCGGTTATACAATAGTGGATGCTGGCGGTAAAGGCAGTCGCAACGTGCGCTCGTCGGGACAACCCACCATTTCCGACACTTATTCAAATATCAAGTTTGAGGTGCTTACCCGCAATCGGGATATGGCTGTGAAGATTTCCGATGAGGTTGCAGCGCAGTTTTTCGATGATTATTCTGGCATTGCCTATCTTTGTGACGAGATAGAGATACTGCACGCGCACAAATTCTGATTTATTTCTATTCTGTCACTCTCGGACTTTTAATAATAGACCTCTTTGATAAGTATAATTTTCTTGGAGAAAATCAGTACTTTACAAGGGTTATTTTGGAATTTATGCGATCTAGCTACTGCTTTAGGACAATAGTACCAGGTCAGAACAATTCAAAATTATCGATTTAACATTCAAAATTATCCTTTCTCTAAGCACGTCGAGATTTTCTTTGCTGCCTAAAGACAGGGCTATGAGTCGCATTAAACAATTATTCGCTCGATTAAAACACCTTTTTAAGATACAATTTAATATCTTTGAGTACCAAAAATAGAAAATCAATTTGCTTGTCTTTTTCTAGCTCGAATATTTCTCTTAATTCTACACAAAGGTCGATCTGAAATAACGGGAAGTTCGATACCTAGATGGGCAATTAAGCGATCGCCCTCAAATGCTAAAAACCGAAAATGAGGTAATGGTTTGTAAATCGATCTCGCATTCTAAGAGCTGTTTTATTTTCATAAATTGATGCGATCGAGCTGACAATTTCTAAGAGTCAGATCTCTCGTTTATTAGTTTAAATAATTCTTCTTCTGTAATAATTTTAATACCTAATTTTTCAGCTTTAGCTAACTTAGATCCTGGATTTTCTCCAACTAAAATATAATCGGTTTTACTACTAACTGAATTGCTAATGATTCCTCCGGCATTTTCGATCGATTCTTTAGCTTCTTCGCGTTTGAGAGTAGGTAAAGTACCAGTAATAACCAATTTTTTACCAGATAAAGCTAAATTATTTCGATCTCCATTAACTTTATCTTCAGAAATAGAGCGAGAAAATTGCAAACTGTGACGACGTAAACTTTCTATTAAACCGAGGTTAGCCGAAATTTGAAACCAATCAAAAACAGATTGAGCTATTTCACTTCCGATCCCGTAAACTGCGATTAAAGAACTTACAGAAGCTCGAGATAGATCGTCCACTGTAGCAAAATTTTCAGCTAATAATTTAGCATTAACGCTACCAACATAACGAATACCCAAACCATACAGTACCCTCGACCAAGGTTGAGATTTAGATTTTGCGATCGCCTTAACTAAATTTGTAGCCGACTTTTGACCCATGCGATCGAGAGCGGCAATCTGTGGTACTGTTAAATCGTAAAGATCGGCGATCGATTTAACTAAATCATTTTCAATCAGTAAAATAACAATTCTTTCTCCCAACCCCCTAATATCCAAAGCGTCACGAGAAGCCCAATGTATCAGACTACCTCTTAAAATAGCAGGACAAGAACTGTTCGCGCAACGGGTAACCGCTTCCCCGGAAGGACGTATTAATTGAGAATTACACTCGGGACAATATTGGGGCATTTGATAAGGTTGAGTGTTTTCCGGGCGCAATTCTGGCAAGACGCGGACAATTTCCGGTATAATTTCCCCAGCTTTACGAACGATCGCCGTGTCCCCAACTCTGAGATCTAATTCTGCGATCCGATCGCTATTATGTAAAGTAGCTCTTTGTACTGTAGTTCCTGCTAATTGTACCGGTTCCATAATTGCCATCGGTGTAACTGCCCCAGTACGTCCCACATTAACGATAATATCTTTAACTATTGTCGGTGCTTCTTCGGCAGGATATTTAAGGGCGATCGCCCATCTGGGAAATTTTTGCGTGAAACCTAGTTTTTCTTGTAACTCGTAGCTATTTACCTTTACTACTACCCCGTCTGTCATGTAGGGTAACTGTCTTCTTTTGAGATCCCACTCTTGAAAATATTCTCTTACTTCTGCTGCTGTTTGACAAAGTTTTCGATTGGGGTTTACTAAAAATCCCATCTCTGCTAATAATTGCAAAGATTGCCATTGAGATTTAAGCGTAAAATCGGGAATATGTAAAGTATAAGCAAAAAAATTTAAACGTCTTCGAGCGACTATTTTCGGATCTAATTGGCGCAAAGTTCCAGCAGCAGCATTGCGCGGGTTGGCAAAAAGAGACTCTCCTGCTTTTTCTCTTTCGGTATTAATACGGTTAAATACCTCGAGGGGTAAAAATGCCTCTCCTCTAACTTCTACTCGCTCTGGCGGGTCTTCTAAATTTAATTTTAGAGGTATAGTGCGGATAGTACGGACATTTTGCGTAATATCTTCACCAACGATACCATCTCCTCGAGTCGCTCCGGTGACCAGTATTCCGTTTTCGTAGCTTAAAGCAAGTGCCGATCCGTCTATTTTTAATTCGCACACCCATTGCTTGGGATCTCGATCTCCGAGAATTCTTGCAGAGCGATCGATCCATTTGTTAAACTCTTGATTATCGAAAGCATTTTCTAAACTGTAAAGAGGAATATTGTGTTTGACTTGTGAAAAATTAGATGCTGGTTTGTCTCCGACTCGCTGAGTTGGACTGTCTGGTGTAATTAATTCGGGATATCGATCCTCTATTTCTTGTAACTGACGGTAGAGGCGATCGTAAACTGCATCCTCCATTATCGGATCGTCGAGAACGTAATAAGCATAGTTGGCTTTTTGTAATTGTTGGCGCAGTAGCTCGATTTTTTCAATAATTTCTGGTTTCATATCAACTCCGTTGAATGTCTTGAAGATCGCTTTTATTATTGTGATTTTTTGCGCGATCGCAGCAATTATAAACTTCCAAACAAGTTTAAATTTCAGCCGATCTAATTACTGAGGTTCGATCTCATACATCTGTCGGTCTTTTTCTCCGATCGGTCGATTTATAGTATATTAGTACTCAAAAGCTTATTTTAGATCTTCCCTCAAAGAAATGCAAAAAAAATTGTAGCGATCGCTCGATTATTATTTACTTTTTATTGCAAAAATTTTAGCCGACAAAGAGTTGGATATCTCGATCGGTTAAACTCAACAAATAAAAATAATACGGATTAGCTGAAACGATTGTTGAGATCATGTCGAAAATTGAATTATTTACCCCTAATTTTGAAAAAGTTGGTAGCGTAGCAAGGGAAGAATTAGAAGATTACTTAAAACGAGAAAATCTAACTTACAGAAAATCAAAAGATGGAGAAGTTTATATAGTTTTTAAAAAATCCTTAGAACCGATCTTAGCAGCGATCGAACTCGGACAAATCAAATTAGTTAATAACTTCGAGCTTGCTAAAAAAGTCTCGGAAAATTTGCAATTTGAAGAGCGGATGTTTGCTTTTGCAGCCAGTAAGACTCTATTGCGGGGATGTAAAACCAAGGAAGGAGCAATCTTAGCCTTAAAAAATATGGCGACCAAACTAATTGGCGATCGAAGAGTTATTTGTTTGCCACCAGGGTGTTATGGAGAACAATTCTTATTTGTTATTTGCCTTAATTATTGGCAGGACAATAAAGAAATGAATTAACATCAAAAAAAGCATTGAGTCGGAGCGGCAACGAGAATATCGAAGGATAAAATCAAATAAAATCTTATTGTAACTAACAAAGACAGAGAAAATATATTTTTCTAGATGCCAGGGAATTGTGGTAAATTAATATACATACTTATCTTACGTATTTAGACGGAAGAAAATAGAGAATAAGTTCGAGAAAACGAGATAGAAATCAGTTGTTTCCCTCGCTTTTAAATTAGAAAATCGAACCAGGAAGTAAAAAACCTTGGTTTCAGTAAAAAAATAGTTTTGCGAAGCAAAAAAATCGCAAACAAATATATTACTCAGTAAAAAAAAATCGCTCAATTGGGAGAAGATATGTCATTATACGCAGATTTACATCGTCATTTAGGAGGCTCGGTCGTTCCTCGCATTCTCTGGCGTTATTTTAAACGTCATAATAGCGAAATGGCAAAACGTTTTCCTAAATATCCAGAGTTCGAGGAATTTTACACTAAACCTCGCAATACTCTCGACGAATACTTAGAATTACATACCTTAGTAGAAAGCGTTCAAACGATCGAAACATTACCTTATTTTATCTATCGATTGATTCGCGGGGCCTATATATTTGAAAATATGGCTTACTTAGAACTGCGCTACACTCCCTATTTGCGTACAGATGAAGAGTTAAGCAGATCGGCAAGAATCGAGCAAATGGCAAAAATAGTCGAAGTTGTGGGCAAAGCAGCGAAAGTTCCAGAATATCCGATCGTCTGCAGTCAAATACTTTGCATGCATTCTCGATTGCCCTACGAAGTCAACAAAGCGATCGTCGACCTAGCAGCCAATAACCGCGAATACGTTTGCGCGATCGACGTAGCAGGAGGAGACTCCCACTATCGAGAACGTTTAGACGAATTTATTGGCCTGTATCGATACGCTCGATCGCTAGGTTTAAATACAACCGGCCACGTATTTGAAACTAAAAACGGTTGCTACCCAGAATTATTACCATATTTAATGCGGATCGGTCACGGAATTCAAATTCCTCTACTGCAACCGGAGTTACTCAAAGAAATAGCTGCTAATAACCAATGCTTGGAAGTCTGTCCGACGACTTACCTAAAAACAGGAACTCTCGAAGATTTATCGCAATTAAAAGTAGTGTTCGATCGCTGTTTTGATGCTGGGGTTGATATTGCTATTTGTACCGACAACGCTGGCTTGCATAACGTTCGGTTGCCTTTTGAATACGAAAATCTACTGACTCAAGATGTGATCGATTTTCAACAGCTACAAGCCTGTCAAGATGCTGCTTTTCGCCATGCTTTTGCTTGGCCTTATGCCAAACCTCCCGCATCCTTATTAACCGGTTTGTTGAACCCACCGCAGCCAAGAACGTTGGAAACCGTCGGTTAAATTGAGCTATGAGTAACGAGTTTGAATTTAAACTCAGTACTCGATCTCATTTGCGATCGACTTTAGCAATTAAAGCCAGATCGAAATCTAAAAGGCGATCGAGTTTTGCTCTAGCAAGGAGATCGTTACAAACAAAAGCTTGAATGAAATTGGCGATTATTTTACCGATTAAATCCCGATATACTGATTGAGGTCGAGTAGTGGGAAAATCGACATAAACATTCTCCTGAGTTAAATCGATCGAATCGGCAATTGAATAATGATTTGCACCTTTAAACAAGACTAAATATTTATCGTTATTTTCTGAGGAAAAACCTTCGCTAAAAGTACCAATTAAAGGGGAGATCGGATCTTCTCCGATCAGGCCGTAACTGCTATTACTTTTAGCGATTACTCCATCTTTAGTTCCTCCCATTAATAGCACTGGTAATTGAGATGGAAGCTTTCTCAGGGTAGCTCGAGCGTATCCTAACGCGATCGGTGCCAAACAGTGAGCGCCATAGCTAAAAGCTGCTTTTACTGCCCCAAACCAATCGGGATCTGCATTTTCTAATGCTACTCTCCCCCCGATCGAATGTCCTCCTAAGATTATTTTTTCGAGGTCTATTTTTCCTTTTAATTGTTCGCTCGATTCCAAGTATTCTAATTCGTTTAATATCGACGGTAAAGCCGAAGCAGTTGGCAATTTTCCGTAGCTTTTTTTCCAACTGTCTAGATCCACACCAGGACTTAAATTAATACTTCCGGGGGGATTATTTGCTACCCAATTAAACATTGCCACGACCGCGCCACTTTCAACTAATTCGATCGCCAACCAATGATACATTCTTGCTTCGCAATTAACAGCATTAAAAAATATTACTACTGGTAATTGAGATTGTTTTGCATTCAATTCATTTTCAAAATATGGATAATATATTTTTAGGTGAATTGTATTGTATGGAGGGTCTTCTGTTTCTACTTGTACTGCCCTCCAAAAACTTCTTACTTTCATTTTTTTAACAGGGTAAATATATTGTTAAAGTTTAACGAGCAATTAAATTTTTATCCGTTGGTTCTTCATTTTTGTTCTTTTCTAAACCCGATTCTGGTAAAGAAGGACGCAAACATAAATAAGCTAATATACCAAAAAAAGGAATAAAACTTATTCTTCTCAACCAAGAATTGTCCTCGATCCCTCTTTTAGCAAAATCGTCTCCCAATAAAGCAGGAAATAACAAACACAGCAAACAAAAATCTAAACTCATAACGTGGATAAATCTGCTAGTTTGCCATTGCTGAAAAAAGTCCGTCCAGTCGCCATTCAAAAAACCAAAAGCGAGTAAATAAATTGCTCCTATAGTAATAAAAATAGCTGCGATTCGCGAGTCCCAAACTTTAATAAACCAGTTTTTTTCTCCTATAAAATTAGGATTAGGTTCTCGTAAGGCTAAATAAGGCAATAAAGCAAATGCACCGAAGAAAAAAGAACCACTAGCAAAAGGCCAAGCCAGGATTTTTTGTCCCCTACCATCGCTAAATAAAAAACAGCCATACATCATCGGTAAAATACCCATAATGTTAAAAAGAGCGATAATTAAAGGATTTATTCCCTCCCACTCTCCAGTAGACATATTTTTAATCAGTTCGATCGTATCTGGTTGTTGAGGTGGGGCGAAAACAAAAGCATAAATCACAAAACTAGCCCACAATAATCCAAATCCTATTTTCCTATACATTGGCAACAATATTAAAAAGACTGTAAAAATTTTAACCGTATATCTACTACTTGCGAGATTTGCTTAAGTTTTACAAAGCTGGGAAAATCTTAATGACTGTTCAGACGATCCTAGAAGAATAAACAATGCAAGTTAAAGCAAAAGCAGCTCGAGAAGTCGGTGCAAAATTAGAACCATACAGCTTTGAAGTAGAATCTCCTCGAGGATATCAATGTTCGATCGAGGTAGAATACTGCGGAATTTGTCACTCAGATCTCCACATCATCGATAACGACTGGGGAATGTCTCAATATCCGGTCATAGCCGGTCACGAAGTAATCGGTATAGTAAAAGAAATCGGATCGCAAGTCAATCATCTTAAAGTAGGCGATCGCGTCGGAGTGGGTTGGCAAAAATCTGCTTGTTTGCAATGTAAAGATTGCCTCAACGGTAACGAAAACCTCTGCGATCGAAGCGAACCTTTAATCGTACCCGGGCCGGGTGGTTTTGCTAATTATTTATTAACAGATTCTCGCTTTGCTTTCGAGATCCCAGAAGGCATAGATCCCAAAGTAGCAGGCCCTTTATTATGCGGTGGTATAACTGTATATGCTGGGTTGCGATCGGCCGGGATGAGTTCGGGTCAAGAAATTGGTATCATCGGCGTTGGCGGTTTGGGTCACATGGCGGTACAATTTGCCAGTAAATTGGGAAATCGCGTCACTGTCTTTACCACCTCTGAAGATAAGGCAGAATTTGCCCATAAATTGGGTGCAGACCGGGCTATTGTCGTTCCTAAAGGGGAGTCTCCTCCCAAACCCGATCGCCTCTTAAACATCCTTTTAAGTACCGTTCCTGTCTCTTTAGATTGGGGGGCTTATTTAGAACATTTAGACTCTGATGGGACTCTTTCTTTTGTCGGAGTGGCAGACGAACCGCTCAATTTGCCTATTTTTCCTTTGATTATGAAACGTCGTCGCGTCATCGGTTCTCCGATCGGCGGTAGGGGAATAATGACGGAGATGTTATCGATGGCCGATCGCTTTAGTGTCGAACCAATTGTAGAAGTTTTTCCTTTTGAGAAGATAAATGAGGCGATCGAAAAGGTGCGATCGAATTCGATCCGCTATCGCGCTGTTTTAGATTTTAAATAATTGCGATCCGATCTCGACATGATATCATATCTAAACTTAGATAATACTTTAAATAACTATTATTGCAATGTCGAGATCTATTTATCCTCTATCGCCTTTAAAAAATACTGGTTTTAAAGCATTTTTTAGTCTAGGAAATATCTTGTTACAAAAAGGTCAAGTTCGGGATGCTTTGTCTTCATATCGCAGAGCCTTTAAACCGATGTTAGATCGCAATTTTTATCGAGGTTGGCAAGATAATTATTGCGCCGAAAGTGAATTTGTTATTAACGAAAAATATAATTTTATCTATTGTCCGATCGGTAAAATAGCATCTTCTAGCTTAAAACGGGTCATGGTAGAGTTGAGCGATCTAGAAAATCAAGCAGAAATACTAAGTTTGCCCAAAGGATACGTTCATCGCTATGTCGAACAAACTCTTACTTTAAATTATAAATATAGTTATCAAGAGGCAATCAAATTACTTGCAGGAGATAAATATTTTAAATTTGTGATTGTGAGAAATCCTTGGGAACGTTTGGCTTCTGGATATTTAAATAAATTTGTTTGCCGCAGAAATTTACAAAAAACGATATTTACACCACCTCCCTATATTAAAACGGTTATCGATCGGGTTTATGAAAATAAAGGATTAAAAAGTGATTACCAAAAATCAATTTCTTTCAAAGAATTTGTCAATTATATTTACTTAACAGAAGACGAAAAACTTGACGGACATTGGCGACCTCAATACCTACATTTAGGCAAAACTCAATTTGATTTTATTGGTAAACTGGAAAATCTTAACGCAGATTTTGAATATATTAAAAAGAAATTGAACCTGAATATCGATTTATCTTGGACTAATAAGACGAAAAGAAATAACGATCTTTCGATCGCGCAAAAAATTAATAACGAATATCACTACTACGATTTATATCCCCTCGAATTAAGTAAGCTACAACAATATCCTCGATCGCAACAAATGTACGATCCCGAACTATTTGAATTAGTCCGAAAAAGATATCAAAAAGATATCGAAATGTTTGGTTACGATCGCCTTATTAAAAGCTAATAATCACCTCAATTAATGAACATAGTACTCTTTCTAGAAGTAAATCATTTTTTGATTGATTTTGGTCGTAGAAAAGCAGTATTTTTATTATTTAATTATTTTTCTACATCCTTAAAACGAAATTTTAAGCAAATATAAAGTTGCCAGTTATTGGGTCTGTGCTGAGGTTGGTTCGACCAAGAACAGTGATATCATTGCCAGCACCAAACGCAGCAGATGTAATAACAGAATTACCAAGACCATCAAGGGTAATGCTAATGTCTGCGCTGGTTATGCCGAAACTTGTTAGATCGATTTTATCTCCACTAGCACTAGCATCGAAGCCTTGGATGGTATCTTTGCCAAAACCAGTAGTAGTAATAACATCCCTCCCAAGTACTGAATCGAATTTTGTATCGACTATATTTCCAAAGATAAATCTATCTGCACCTGCTCCACCATTAAGAAGATCGTCACCTGCTCCACCAAGGAGTTTATCTTCACCACCTCCACCGTTTAGAGTGTCATTACCCTCGTTACCAAAAATGTATTCTGCGTTGCCAGTTCCACGGAGATTATCGTTGCCGAATGTACCCACAATCAGGCCTGCAGCACCTGTTGCAGTTGCGCCTCTAAAATTAGCACCATTTAAATTAGCGTTTGTAAAATTAACACGACTAACATCTGTATCTCTAAAATTGGAATTGGCTAAATTAGCATTTTCAAAGAGAGTTAATCTATCAAATTGTGTTGTTTCAACTTGAGTAGTATTAGGGTTATCAAGGGATCTAAAATCTGTACCTGCTAGTTGAGCACTATTTGCACTAACCCCTCTTAAATCTGCACTTCGGAATGTGAGTTGAAAATCTAAGGGTCGTCCTTGGCTATCTACAGGCGTTCCTAATGGAAGTACACCAGCAGGTACTGCTCCATTATTGACATCATCTAAAACAACGTTTTGAAATTGTCCGAAATTAAAATTTACATCATAGAAAAAGCTGTCTGTGACGGTAGCTGCTGTAAATCCGCTATTTGCTTCAAGAATGATTCCTTCAGCGTTGACACCTGCGATAGTAACTCCATCAAGAGGAGTACCAGCAAAGTTAGTCCTAACGAGGGTAGCTCCTTGAAAGCTAGCTGCTTTAATGGTAGCTTGTGTAAATTGAGCATCAGTTAAATCGACTCCATCAAATTTTGAGGGATCGGATCCTTCACCAGAAAAATTGGCCAGATCTAGTATTGCACCTTTTAAAGATGTAACCGCTGTAAAATCAGGAGATTGAGCATTTACTAGACGCAAAATTGCATTCTCACCGTTACCTGTAAAAATTTCACCGACTGGAAAAGATCGTCCAGTTAAATTAATTCCAGGCGTTAATGTAACCATAATTTCGATTTCCTCTTTAACTTTTTTAACTTTTTTTTAACTTATTCTTAACTTCGCAATCCGAAGTTAATGTTCGCCGATCTACAGGTAGCTTTGCTGCGATCGCGATCGCAATTAAAGAGGCAATTAAGGCTTTTTAAAAATATTTTAAAGTGCTTTAATATAAGGTTATAAAAATCCCTATAAATGTATAGTTATATATAAGTTAATTAGTTTAACCGTAGAGTCAAATAAATCGATCGATCGCAGCAGAAATACTCGAAGATAAATCGTTAATTAATAATTTCCTCCGACAAAGAAAAAACCAAAAACTCCTAACTAGAAAATGATATTCTTTATTCTCAAGCAGTCAAAAAATATGTTGATGATAGCTAAGATCTTGAGTATTCTTCTGAAGGACAACTTATTTTTTAATAAAATGAATCACCAAACAGCTTTTTATTTCTGAGTTGGTGAGTTTTGAGTACAGAAACGGTATTATCGATCGCTATTGGCTGTTTGGATCTGGGTCGATCGATCTTCGAGCCAATAGTTAAGATTAAATAGGCTTAATTCCGACTATAGTACGATGACGCGGATCGCTCGGTATGGTAGCTTGATAATCGAAGCCTATTTCTGTCATAGCTGCTTCAACATCAAAAGTATAAAAATCATCGCTCCAGGGTTCGGTACTTTTGAGTAAAACAAATAAACTGGGTGGCAAATTTTGAATTACTGGCGAAGTTGGGTTCATATCTACTAATGCCAAACAGCCACCGGGCCTTAAAATTCGCAATGCTTCTTTAAATATAGCTATGGTAGCTTCGCGGGGCAGTTCGTGTAAAGTGTATTGTATCGTTACTAAATCGAAAGAGTTATCCTTTAAACCCGTATCTTCAGCTAATGCTTGTTTCCACTCGGCTATTTCTTTTTTTTCGTCGAGAGTTTCGGCTACTGCTAACATATACGGAGACAGATCTAAGCCTACAGTCCGAACTTTAGCATTTTGTCGTTGGGATAAGTAGCGATGTAAGGTTACCGTAGATCTGCCGATCGAACAGCCAAAATCGATCGCGTTTGTTATCGTTTCTGGTAAATAAGGCTCGATCGCTTCGTGAAAAGTAGATCTTAGTCTTTCGTGCGCTGTTTCCGGGCTGAGATTTTCTTTGGGCCAAACTCTCAAAGCTACTGAAAAAGTAGCTGAAGGGGCTTCAAAAGCTGCTTCCCAACAAAGATTACCGCGATCGTAGGCATGAAAAGGTACTTGATAGTAATCTGGGTAAACTACACTGGGATTAGTATATTTTCTCAGTAGTTCTTTTGCCCCAGAATTTTCTAAATTTTGATAAGTTTTGCGCCAAGCAATCCCTTTTTTTTCTGCGGTGTTAATCATTACCCTTCTGGCTTGATTTTTCATCAGATTGTAAAGGGGTTTAGTCTCGATCGCTTTGTTTACTATTTTGGATAGTAAATCTTCTCCAGCCCAGTCTGGTTTTAGTTTTTGTTTCATCAAAACAAATGATTGCTATTATATTACCTATTAAATTGGCATCATCATGTTTCGATCGCTGCTTATACTTAATTATCTACACTTCTTTAAAAAAATAAACAACTAGAGATTTATTTGCTTGTTAAAATTATTCAACATTTCTCTCGATCGACAACAATTTTATTTTAAGATCGCTTTAAAATTATGATGAGACTTTTTAAGATCATCTTTTTATCTGGCTTAGCCGATCTGCCCAGCCAAAAAGGTTATTTATGGTTTTCGATGAAAGTTTGGCGGG
>CAYWIH010000051.1:0-30683 GCA_964458305.1 uncultured bacterium
AACTGTTCCCATAGGGAAGCGCTTTCGCGTTGTTGTAATGTAGTTGTCATGGTGCAGTATAATTGCTGTTTTTTTAATGTGGTTTTTTGTTAACCATCCATATAGTAACGTTTTTTTACGGGAATGCAACCATTTTTAATATATTTTTTTCTTATCTATAACTTGAGTTTTGATAATATTTAGTTAGAACAAATGGTAAAATTACTCAGACCAGGCCGCATCTCGTTCGAGGGTGTTTGCTAATTTATCCGCAATTGCTGCGATCCAATTTTCATCTTGTTTGGTATAACTACGGGGAGAATTGGCTGCCAAAATCAAAACTCCGCGATCGCCGAGGGGTTGACAAATGACCCCTTGAGCATTTTCTGGCAAGTAGTCAAATTCGATTCGCCCCGGATAAAGCTTAAGATCTACTAAATAAATAGGTTTTTGCTCTGCGATAACTCGTTGCAAAATTTTGCCCGGGCTAACTCGATCGTTTGTACCTAAAATCCCCCTTCTCAGCAAGACTCGATCTTGGTAATAAACAATTAAACTTTTGGTAACAGTATTAGTTAACAGCAAGCGACTAGACCAGGCTAGTTCGATTTTTGCCTGTTCGGAGAGATCTTCAGCCAGCTCGAAACCTTCTTCGCCAAGTAAAACTACAGTTTCGGGCGATCTCGGTTGAATTTCCTGCCAGATCGAACCAATTAAAATTAAGACTGCGCTCAGAACGATCCCGAGCGCGTCCGATCGAGCTTGGGATTCTAATAACTGGGAAGTTGTTAAGCGATTAATTAACAATAGCGTCCCTCCTAAGCCTCCAGCAAAAAGAGGTAGAAGCCGCAATACTCGATTTGGATCGGATTTAGCCATTACTTATTGGTTAATAGTTATAGGTTATGAGCTATTGGTAATTACAAATTTACCTAATAACAAATAACAATTTTAATCATCTCCTGGTTCTAATATTCTTTGGAATAAATATCCCGTTCCTCTGGCGGTAAGGATCAATTCGGGATTGCTCGGATCGTCTTCTAATTTGGCTCTGAGTCTGGAAATATGCACGTCTACCACGCGAGTATCTACGTGTCGCTCGGGAGTATAGCCCCAAACTTCTTGTAAGATTTCCGATCGCGAGAAAGGTTCGCCCGATCGACTCACTAATAATTCGAGCAAACTAAATTCCATTCCCGTCAAGCGAATGCGTTCGTCACCTTTATATACTTGCCTTTTATTGGTATCGATTTTAATCGAACCGACGTGAATCACTCCAGAACTAGGAATTCCTGGCGAGCCGTTCTTTTCAGCTCTTCGCAATACGGATCTGATTCTGGCTTCTAACTCTTTGGGAGAAAAAGGCTTAACTACATAATCATCAGCACCCAATTCTAGACCGGTGATGCGATCGGCCACATCTCCTAAAGCTGTTAACATAATGATTGGTATATCGGATTCTTTGCGTAGTTCTTGGCAGACTCCATAGCCATCGAGTTTTGGCATCATCACGTCCAATACCACCAGATCGGGATCTGCCTGGCGAAACGTATCTAAAGCTTCTTCTCCGTCAGCCGCCGTTACTACGTCGTAACCAATCATAGAAAGACGAGTTTCTAATATTCTACGAATACTAGCTTCATCATCAACGACTAGAATTTTTTCTTTATGGTTCTCCAAGTTACTCAACGCTCCTTTTTTAATTTCAATTACTATTTTTTAAGTTACATTGTTAGTACCTTTGTTTATAGAATATCTCTTTTAAGCTATTTATTAAGCTTTATTCACTTATTTATTTTTCAATTTAGAGCTTTTTTAAGATTTACTTTATTCTTAATCCTCCCTGTTATCTTCCAAGGGTTTTTTTTAGCTAAAATTTTAATTAATATTTAAGAATTATAGAGTCAATTTTAAGTAAGTATAAGATGCCCAAGCCGAAAATAGTTTATGTATGTAGCGAATGCGGGGAGCAGTCATCACAATGGCTTGGAAAATGCCCTGGTTGTGGTAAGTTCGCCACATTAGAAGAAGAAACCATCATGCCAAATGCTTCTAGTTTAATAAGTAGAGGTGGCTGGCAAACTGGGAGCAGACAGAACCAGAAATCAAACAGTCCGCCCGTTCCCAGAGTTTCGCTAAAATTTTCTCAAATTGCTAACGATAGTACCGAAAGATTTAATTCTGGTTATGGAGAATTAGATCGAGTCTTGGGTGGAGGAGTAGTACCAGGTTCGTTAGTTTTGATCGGTGGCGATCCGGGGATCGGCAAATCTACCCTACTTTTACAAGTAATTAATCAACTAGGATTGCGACTACCAAGAGTTTTATATGTTAGTGCCGAAGAGTCGGGACAACAAGTAAAATTAAGAGCCTCAAGATTGGGAGTTTGCGTTCATTCGGAAACGGAAAAAAAAGCAGCAAAAAAAAGTAACGGTAAAGCAAAAAATAACAATAAATCTTCAGATAAAGAAAATAAAAATACCGAATCAAATCTTTACGTAATGCCGGAAACGGACTTAGAAGAAATTTTAAGAGAATTAGAATCTCTCAGACCTCAAGTAGCAGTAATTGATAGCATTCAAACCCTATATTTTGCTTCTTTAAATTCAGCACCAGGATCTGTAGCACAAGTTAGAGAATGTACCTCAGCATTAATGCGAGTAGCCAAACAAGAAAATATTACTTTATTTATCGTCGGTCACGTAACTAAAGAAGGGGCGATCGCGGGGCCGAGAGTATTAGAACATTTAGTAGATACGGTATTGTATTTTGAAGGCGATCGCTATGCTTCCCATCGACTGTTACGATCGGTGAAAAATCGTTTCGGTGCGACCCACGAAATCGGTATCTTTGAAATGGTCGATAAAGGACTAGAAGAAGTAGATAACCCTTCAGAACTATTTTTAAGCAATAGAGACGAATTAGCCCCAGGAACGGCGATTGTCGTGGCTTGTGAAGGTACTCGCCCCCTGGTTGTCGAATTACAAGCTTTAGTCAGCCCTACCAGCTATACTTCGCCGCGGCGATCGACTACTGGAGTAGATTACAATCGCTTGCAACAAATCTTAGCAGTTTTGGAAAAAAGAGTCGGAATACCACTATCCAAATTAGACGCATACGTCGCATCGGCCGGAGGTTTGGGAGTCGAAGAACCAGCAGCAGACTTGGGAATGGCGATCGCTATAGTTGCCAGTTTTCGCGATCGAGTAGTCGATCCTCGTACCGTAGCAATCGGCGAAATAGGTTTGGGGGGACAAGTGCGATCGGTCTCTCAAATCGATTTGCGGCTCAAAGAAGCGGCAAAATTAGGTTTTAAACGGGCGATCGTTCCTAAAGGACAGAGTTATTCAGACGATTTAGGTTTAAAAATTGTCCCTGTCAATAAGGTTATCGATGCGATCGTGGCTGCTATTCCCTCAAAAGTTGGTGCGCCAGAATTGCCGGAGTTTTCTACAAAAGGTACAGAAGAGGAAGAAGAGGATTGAGAAACAAATTAAAATTGAAAGCAGTGGCAAGATAATAAAATCCATACCACTGTTGCCAAAATTATTAATTAAGCATCAAACAAATTAGTAACGGCTAGCACCGGGTTTGTGAACGATGAAGCTAACTGTTTGGCACTGTTTGATGTTGTCAAAACCGATCACGCGGATGTAGCAATGAGAGTTTTCACCGCGACATTCGCGAACTTCGTTGAGAACGTCTTGAGCACTTCTTGCGTTAAATAAAGGTAATTTCCAAAGAGTCCAGTGGTGGTCACTAGGTTGAGGGCTTTCTTCAAACTCAACTGCTGGAATGTAACCTTGATCGAGAATATATTGTACTTGTTTGGCGATCTGTTGATCGGTTAAAGGGGGTAAATAAGAAAGGGTTTCGTAACGACGCTCTTTTGGTAATGTTTTCATGAGTTTGGTTGGTTTAATTTAATATTGCTTATTCAGAAGACCGATCGCGATCGGTGGAGGATGTTGAAGATTGGGTTAGACGTTCGAGAAGGTGACGACGATGTTCGAGGTTAGCTCGTTCGATACCCGTACTTACCATCTCTGGAATGTATTCGAGTACTTCGTTGGCTAAGTGTTGTCTGACGGTCATAATCCGCATGACTAACTCTTTATTTTCCAACATCAATCCTTGGATATATGCTTCGCTATCTTGAATTTTGGTTTTAGATGAATAATTCCTTAACCAAATAGCGGATTGAGGATTTGTTTCTGAAAGTTGGTCGATTATGGTTCGTACTGCTTGATAAGTCAAGTAACTTTGTAAAACCTTAGCGGTGTCTTTGGCTACTTTTTTTGGATACATCGATCGATCGCCTTTCCCGATTGGGACTCTTTAGCAAAGTTGTTAGCTTTTATAGGGTTTTGTAATTCCTCAAAACTAACAACTATTTCCTGCTTAGAGTGTATCCATTGCCTCAAATTCAAATTTAATTTCTTTCCAGAGTTCGCAAGCAGCTGCTAGTTCTGGAGACCAACGTGCGGCTTCGCGAATTACGTCGTTACCTTCTCTTGCTAAAGAACGACCTTCGTTGCGGGCTTGGATACAAGCTTCTAAGGCTACGCGGTTAGCAGTCGCACCGGGAGCGTTACCCCAGGGGTGTCCTAAAGTACCGCCACCAAACTGCAAGCAGGAATCATCGCCGAAGATTTCTACTAAAGCAGGCATATGCCAAACGTGAATACCACCAGAAGCTACGGGCATTACACCAGGCATAGAAGCCCAATCTTGAGTGAAGAAAATACCGCGAGAGCGATCTTCTTCAACGTAGTCTTCGCGCATTAGATCGACGAAGCCCATAGTGATGCCGCGTTCCCCTTCTAGTTTACCGACTACAGTACCGGAGTGGAGGTGATCGCCACCAGACATCCGCAAGCATTTTGCTAAGACGCGGAAATGAATACCGTGGTTTTTCTGGCGATCGATTACTGCGTGCATGGCGCGGTGAATGTGTAAGAGAACGCCGTTGTCGCGACACCAGCGAGCTAATGTAGTGTTAGCTGTGAAACCGCCGGTTAAGTAGTCGTGCATGATAATTGGCGTGCCGATTTCTTTGGCGAACTCAGCGCGCTGCATCATTAGCTCCACAGTAGGAGCGGTTACGTTGAGGTAGTGACCTTTAATCTCGTTGGTTTCTGCTTGTGCTTTTTCGATTGCTTCTTGAACGAATAAAAAGCGATCGCGCCAGCGCATGAAGGGCTGAGAGTTAATGTTTTCGTCGTCTTTGGTGAAGTCTAAGCCGCCGCGCAAACATTCGTAAACTGCTCTACCGTAGTTTTTCGCGGATAAACCTAGTTTGGGTTTGATCGTACAGCCGAGTAAAGGACGACCGTATTTGTTCAATTTGTCGCGCTCTACGGTGATACCGTGAGGAGGCCCTTGGAATGTTTTTAAATATGCTACGGGAATTCTGAGGTCTTCGAGACGCAACGCGCGCAGTGCTTTAAATCCGAATACGTTACCGACGATCGAGGTAAGCATATTGGTTACAGATCCTTCTTCAAACAGATCCAAAGGATAAGCAACGAAACAGAAATATTGGTTGTCTTCGTTAGCTACTGGTTCGATATCGTAGCAGCGACCTTTGTAACGATCGAGGTCGGTTAAGTTGTCTGTCCAGACTGTAGTCCAAGTTCCTGTAGATGATTCTGCTGCTACTGCTGCTCCTGCTTCTTCTGGAGGTACTCCAGGCTGAGGGGTCATTCTGAAGCAAGCGAGCAAGTCGGTGTCTTTGGGGGTGTAATCTGGGGTGTAGTAGGTCAGGCGGTAGTCCTTAACTCCAGCCTCAAACCCAGCAGATGATTTAGCTTGTACCATTTTAGTTATTTCTCCATCAATAAAAGGCTTATTTTTCTATTAGATTGAGGGCCGCGACTTTCAGTCAACCTCTAACTAAAAAAATGTTAAGAAAGATAGCAAACTTTTAGAAAATTACAAGTTAACAGTCAATTTTACTGTTTCTTTTTCTTTCCTTATTTTCAGGTTTTTATCTTAACACAAAGTTTAGTTTTTTGTTCGCGATCTTTTTAGTTTTTAACTAGTTTTTGTTTTGCTTTTTTTTTCGACCAGATTATCTTAACTAATACCTAGTCTATTGCTGTCACAAAAAGTAACAAAAATCAATTTTTCGTTGTTAGTTTTTTGCCATAAATTCACTTGACAAATCACTAATAACAAATATCAATTTTATTTTTGTTCTGGAGGTAGAGAATTTAAGTTTTGACCTTGAGGAAACAGCGTAACTAAGAGCTGATTGACGTATAGTTTTCCAAAAATAGCTGGATTTTCGTTCTTTTCTGTGCTTTTATCTTGTTCGCTATTTTCTTCGAGCGGACTATTTTCTGTATCGCTTAAATAGGGTTCTTCAGCGACAATTTTGTCTGAATTATTTTCAGTTTTTTCAGAAACATTCTCCGGTTCTTTAGAATCGGTTTGAGGGCCTATTTTACTATCTGAAACGGGTATTTCTGCGGTCGGTTCGACTGGTGGCTCTTCGTTATTTTCTTCGCGATCTAATTCAAGATCGATTTGACGGGAAGTATCTCCAATTAAAGAGCCTGCCGGTATCAATTCCATTGCTTTTATAGAAGCATTAAAAATAGTCGTTGCTGCTCCGATACAAGCACCTTTACCGATAGTTCCTCGACCGATTATTAATACTCCAGAACCTAAAACAGCACCATTTTCTACTTCGATCGTTCCTCGATCGGCATTTATAATAGCTCCGCTACCAATGCAAACACCTTCACCAATAACTATGCGACTGTCTGGGGCGGCTTGTAAAATTACTCCGGGGCCTATTACCGCACTAGGATGAACGATCGCATTGCCACTGAAGTAATTATCGGAACGATTGACTAATGGTTGCAGAAGCGGCACTTGCATAAAACAGAAAGAATTTTTTTGGGTTTTGGGGATACTTAGACCTGGGGAAATGAAAAGAATTTTTGCTCTTTGCGAGGTGATAATTTCAACATTACCTAGCAAGAGGAAGGCAAATTGTTCTTAACATCTCCGAAGGTATATTAAAAAGCGATTCCCCATATCGCCAGTTTAAGGACGTTGCACGATGGTCTGCGATACGCGACGTTTGGCTTTGGTGTCGATACCAAGCAAGCGGACGTATTCCCCTTGATGATCGGCCAGACATTTTTCTAAATGTTGGATCACATCGGCTTCTCTAGAAGATTCGATCGGGGCACAACTTTGCCAAGATTTGGTTTTAAAGCGGCGTTTGTCGGCGTGTTCGGTGCCAATTTTATATCCTTGGGAAAGTAAAGCTTTGATTTGCTTTAAAGTTTCGGGACTCAAACTAGTAGAACTGCTGTAACCGTTGTTGCCGTTGCTAGTTCCGTTGCTGTAACTGCTGTAGCTGTTAGTGGCTGGTTTGGGAGTCGATACCGAGGAACTGCTGGAGCTAACATTAGCTTTATCTTCAGGTCGTTGAATAATTTCTTGGTGAACTCTTCTTTTGGCGTTGGCATCGATACCGAGCAAGCGAACGTATTCCCCTTGATGGTCTCTGAGGCATTTTTCTAATTCGGCGATAACATCGGCTTCTCTAGAAGAATCGATCGAGGGACAACTTTGCCAAGATTTGGTTCTAAAGCGGCGTTTGTTGGCGTGTTCGCTGCCGATTTTATATCCTTGAGATAGCAAAGAGCGTATGGTTTGAATTACTTCGTTGTTTAAGCCACTACTGCTGCTATAGGAACTACTGCTGCTAGTCGATACGTTGCTGCTGTAAGATCTATTGTTGTTGCTGCTGCTGACAAAACTATCTTCAGGTCGCTGAATAATTTCTTGGTGAACTCTTCTTTTAGCGTTAGCATCGATACCGAGCAAGCGAACGTATTCCCCTTGATGGTCTCTGAGGCATTTTTCTAATTCGGCGATAACATCGGCTTCTCTAGAAGAATCGATCGAGGGACAACTTTGCCAAGATTTGGTTCTAAAGCGGCGTTTGTTGGCGTGTTCGCTGCCGATTTTGTAACCTTGAGATAGTAAAGAGCGTATTGTTTGAATTACTTCGTTGTTTAAGCCGCTACTGCTGCTGTAAGATTTGCTCCTGCTGCCGTTATTGCTGTAACTCGAAGGTTTTTTGTAGCCGTTACCATTATTGCTGCTGAAATTGAGATTTTCTCCCGGTCTTTGGATAATTTCTTGATATACCCTTCTTTTGGCGTTTGCGTCGATACCGAGCAAACGAATGTATTCTCCGGGATATTCTGCTATGGTTGCTGCTAGATCTGCCATGACTCGATCTTCGTTTTGAGAGTCGATCGAGTTGCCAGTTTGCCAAGATTTAGTTTTAAATCTACGGGCGGAAGCGTGTTCCGTACCGATTTTATATCCTTGAGACAGGAGATTTCTTACCTGCGCTCTAATATCTCGATCTAAACTCATATTTTCCACCGAACTTTCTTTGTTAGTATCGTTAATATTTTTATACGATTCGTTGCGATCGCTTTGTATTGCTATCCCATCGTTTGCTTGTGAAGCTTGGTTAATCTGAATTACGCGATCGGCAAAAAGTCGATCGCTTTTTCTAACATCTGGTAAGCGATCGGCTTGTTGTTGGTTGGTTATCACTGCTCCAGAGGGTACGTATTTTCCTGAAGGAATTTCTACGTCTTGAATTAAAGCGTGCATCATGACGATACAGCCCGAGCCTACTCTAGCGTTAAATACGGTCGAACGAAAGCCGATAAAACAACTATCTCCTATATATGCGGGCCCGTGAATTAAGGCCATATGAGCTATACAGGTTTTCTGACCGATCCAGACTGAATATTCTCGACCGTCGTCGCCAAGTACCCGGCCTTTTTCTAAGCCGTGTATTATGACCCCATCTTGTACGTTTGTTGCCTCCCCAATATGAAAGGCAGTCCCTTCATCTGCTCGAATTGAAGTACCGGGGGCGATCGCTACTTCCGCGCCTACTTTAACGTCTCCAATTAAATTGGAAAATGAATGGACGTAAGCACTCGGATCGATTTTGGGTTCGGCTAAGTCTTTTGACCACGGAGTTGGGGAAGCCGCATTTTTGCGGGCTACCATTTTCTACTACCTCCTAATTTTTGCCGGACTTTGTTTTTTGTCGTCAACTCAATCTTTGACGATATTCGTCTCTTTTGCTGTAGAGCAAGTTATTATCTATCGTTACCGTATCGATGATTCCTACTACTAATGCATCGAGGGGACGGCTTTGGTTTCCATTATTATCGGCTCTTGCCGCGCTCCCTCTAGTCACTAGTACCCATTCATCTATTCCCGCTCCTACCGTATCTGCAGCAACTTCATACTTCGGTAAAACTTCACCGTTCTCGTCGATAAACTGTAATACGAGTAATTTTACTCCCGTAAGGCTGGGGGTTTTATGGGTACTAACTACAGTGCCGCGAACTTTGGCAATTTGCATTTTGTAATATTTAAATTACGGTCTTCTCAATGGCATTGGGTTGACGCTTTCTCTGAATTGTTCTACTGCTTCTGTATAGCGAATTGGGAGAACGTATTCTAAGTTTTCGTGGGGACGAGCAATAATATGATGGGATAGTACGTGCCCGCCGTTGACTCTTTTGACGTTTTCTATTCCCGCTGAAACGGAAGCTTGTACTTCCGATACGTCTCCTCTGACGATTACTGTAACGCGCCCGGAACCAATTTTTTCGTATCCTACTAGGGTAACTCTGGCAGCTTTTACCATTGCATCTGCTGCTTCTACTACTGCTGGGAACCCTTGGGTTTCTACCATTCCTACTGCAATTGACATTTTTATTTCACTCCTGGAATTTGTTTGTTGTTGCGATCGTGCTGTTTAAAACTCTTTAAACGTCCGCTTTTCTATATAATCTGTCTAGTAAGCTCGAAATTGCTCTACTTCTTCTGTATAACGGATTGGTAAAACGTATTCTAAGTTTTCGTGGGGACGGGCGATAATATGATTTGATAATACTTCCCCTCCATTGACTCGATTAGCTGCGTCTATTCCCGCCGAGACAGAAGCTTGTACTTCCGATACGTCTCCTCTGACGATTACTGTAACGCGCCCGGAACCAATTTTTTCGTATCCTACTAGGGTAACTCGGGCAGCTTTCACCATCGCATCTGCTGCTTCTACTACTGCTGGAAACCCTCTGGTTTCGATCATTCCTACTGCGATTGGCATCTTTGTTTTTCCCTCGATCTAAGCTTGATTAAACTAAATAGTTGTCAGTTTTGACTGTTTTTTATCGATTTGTCTCTTTCCTATTCTTTACTCGGCGGTTTTTTCGAGATCTCGATTAAATCCATCGAGAGTAAATTACAGGTCATTCTAAATTTTACCCCGATAGCAATCTTTTTCTGCATTCTTTACGCTGGAAAAAAATTCACGGGGATATCTATCTTATCTTTCTTTAAAAAAGCATAAAGAACCTTTACACTTTTGACAATATAAATCCCGATGATATTTTTTAATGGAATAGTTAACAAAATTTAATATCTTCCGATAAAGGGTTAAATAATGAACGATCGAAATAGAGCAGCCCTGTTTTATAATTTTTTTATAGTATTAAGGGCAAAAAAGCGAGGATCGAAGAACTAAGCAGAAATTTTGCTAGTTTAAGAGCTAAAAAGCTCAATAAGTACAAATACCCATTGAAAGAGAACGAGCAAAAAAAAACTACAAGAATAGGGATCTAGCAAAAAAGAAAGATACTTAAAATTAAACTCGGACGGAATTGAGAGCCAAGGAGATGGTCAAATGTTTTCGATTTTGAAGCTAAAAAATGAAATTGGAGCCTTTTAGACTGAAAAAAACTCTACTTTCAATTCATTGAAACTAGAACGAGATTTTGTTTTTGAGATAGAGGACATTTTAACCTCAAAAGTAACTGATAATATAACCATTTGATTGTTAAATGTTGCAAACAGCTTAAAGTATAAAATTTTGCAAATAGAAAGGCAGTAATATTGATGAGCGATTTTTTACTACACAATTGTTGGTTGATACCATTTTATGGTTTAATTGGGGCAGTGGTAAGCCTGCCCTGGTCTTTAGGATCGATTAAGCGCAGCGGAGGCAGGCCGGCTGCATATATAAATTTGTTAATGACAGCGATCGGATTTATCCACGGAACGATCGCTTTTATTGCCATTTGGTCGCAACAAACTGAATCGATCCGACAAACATTTGAATGGTTGCAAGTGGCGGATCTGGATATATTCCTGACCCTAGAAATATCCCCAGTCAGTTTGGGGGCTTTAGAATTAGTAACTGGAATTAGTTTGCTGGCTCAATTGTACGCCCTGGGGTACATGGAGAAAGATTGGTCGCTGGCGCGGTTTTATGGCTTAATGGGTTTCTTTGAAGCAGCATTAGCAGGAATAGCGATTAGCGATCATTTATTGTTGAGCTATGGGTTGCTAGAAATGCTGACCCTTTCGACTTATTTATTAGTAGGATTTTGGTACGCACAGCCGTTGGTAGTCACCGCGGCCAGAGATGCATTTTTAACGAAAAGAGTCGGCGATATTCTCTTGCTAATGGGAATCGTAACCCTATCGGCATCAGGTGCGGGATTGAATTTTAGCGATTTAGCAAGTTGGGCGGAAACATCTCCTTTAACTCCGATCGCAGCAGCTTTATTGGGATTGGCATTAATTGCCGGGCCGACGGGTAAATGCGCCCAATTCCCCTTAAATTTGTGGTTAGACGAAGCGATGGAAGGGCCGAACCCGGCGGGAATTTTAAGGAATTCGATCGTCGTATCTGCTGGAGCATACGTACTAATTAAACTGCAACCAGTCTTTACCCTCTCCCCAGTATCTTCGATCGCCCTAATTTCGATCGGAGCGGTAACGGCGATCGGAACTTCTTTAATGGCATTAGCGCAAATTGATATTAAAAGAGCTTTATCCCATTCGACGAGTGCTTATTTAGGTTTAGTATTTATTGCTGTTGGTTTGGGGCACGTAGATATAGCATTTTTGTTACTTTTCTCCCACGCGATCGCCAAAGCATTACTATTCATGAGTATCGGTGGCGTAATTTTAACCACTAGCAACCAAAATATTACGGAAATGGGCGGTTTGTGGTCGAGAATGCCAGCAACTACTACGGCTTTTGTAGTCGGTGGGGCTGGGTTAGTCGCTTTAATGCCGATGGGAATGTTTTGGACGATGGACAGATGGCTGGATGGAGAGTGGCAAGTATCGTGGTGGTTATTTGCCATTTTGTTGTTTGTCAATGCCGTTTGTGCGATGAACTTGACTAGGGTATTTCGTTTAGTATTTCTTGGCAAACCCAGCAGCAAAACCCGCAGATCCCCCGAAGTTATTTGGTCGATGGCACTGCCGATGGTAATCTTGACCGTAGTAACTTTATTAGCACCTTCAGTACCTCAATCTTGGTCGTTGTGGCTGAGTTTGAGTCCTCCTTTGGATAATAACAACGGATTAATAACTCAATTAGCAACCCCTGGTTTAATTGCCTCTGGGATAATAGGCTTAATTTTAGGAGCGACGATGGAACTGCGTCGTGCGGATGCCAGACCTTTACAAGTTCCTTTGCGCTTTTTACAAGATTTATTCGCCTACGATTTATATATCGGTAAAATCTACAATTTAACCGTAGTTTGGGCAGTAGCGGCAATATCTGAATTAACGGCTTGGATCGATCGCTTTGTAGTCGATAGTATTGTCAATTTAGTGGGTTCGATCGCGATTTTTGGCGGCAATACTCTTAAATATAACGTTACTGGTCAATCGCAGTTTTACGTCCTGAGTATTTTGTTGGGAATAAGTCTATTGCTGGGATGGTTCGCTATTTCTGGATACATCGGTCTTTAGAGAGGATAAGTTAGGTAAAACAGGAGAGGCAACGGGCAAAATATTTTGAGAATCGATCTAATTCCGTTTCTGTTTAATATTGCTAAACTAGGTGACTTCTAAGTTTTTGAACTGTAAGCTGTTTTTTGAGAAATGTTACAAGATCGTCTTTACTTGTGATTGTTGCCTTTTCTTTTGTAAGTAATTTTTAAATTTTAGTAAGGAAAAGAAATGCTTAGTGTTTTAGTTTGGTTGCCATTAATCGGAGCGGCGATCGCTGGCTTTTTGCCTAAAGGTATCGCTCCAGAGCGAGCGCGTCAAGTAGCTTTAGTCACTGCTATTAGCTCTTTAATTGTCAATCTGATTTTAGTTTTCAATTACGACCCCAACAGTTCTCAATTACAATTTGCTGAAAATCTAACTTGGATCGAATTTATAGGTCTAAACTATCATCTCGGTATCGATGGATTATCTTTTCCCTTGGTATTTTTGAATAGTTTGCTGACTTTAATTGCGATTGTCGCAACCAAAGAATCGATCCAACGTCCGCGATTTTATTATGCGATGTTATTAGTGCTTTCTGCTGGAGCGGTGGGGGCTTTTTTAGCACAAGATTTATTGCTGTTTTTCTTGTTTTACGAAATAGAAATAGTTCCGCTTTACTTCCTAATTGCTATTTGGGGAGGAGAAAGAAGGGCTTATGCAGCGATGAAATTCCTGCTTTATACGGCATTTTCCGGGATTTTGGTGCTAGCATCTTTTCTCGGCATAGTTTGGCTGACAGGAGCGAATACATTCGATTACGAAACTTTACGATCGCAGGGTTTGCCAGTAGCCACTCAAATAGTTTTGCTGATACCTTTATTAATCGGCGTTTTAATTAAAATTCCGATTTTCCCGTTCCATACTTGGCTGCCAGACGCGCACGTAGAAGCTTCTACCCCAATATCGGTAATTTTAGCCGGAGTATTGCTGAAATTAGGCACTTACGGTTTATTGCGCTTCGGTGTCGGTTTATATTATGAAGGTTGGTTGACGATCGCTCCGTGGATGGCTACTTTAGCGGCGATCGGTGCTTTATACGGGGCTTGCTGCGCGATCGCCCAAACGGATATGAAAAAAGTGGTCGCTTATTCTTCGATCGCTCACATGGCTTATATCCTTCTCGCTGCTGCTGCTTGTACTCCTTTAAGTTTGACTGCTGCTGTTTGTCAGATGGTCAGTCACGGTTTAATTTCTGCTTTACTTTTCTTATTGGTGGGTGTAGTTTACAAAAAAACTGGCAGCCGCGATGTAAATGTTTTAAGAGGTTTGCTCAACCCAGAAAAAGGATTGCCTCTGACGGGTAGTATGATGATATTAGGAGTAATGGCTAGTTGCGGTATTCCGGGGATGGTCGGATTTATCGCTGAATTTCTGATTTTTAGAGGCTCTTTTCCCTTCTATCCGGTTCAAACACTATTATGTTTGGTTGGAAGTGGTTTAACTGCGGTATATTTCTTATTAGTTATTAATCGCGTTTTCTTCGGTCGTTTGACACCAGGTTTATCCCAACTTCCTCCGGTGATGTTAATCGAAAAAATTCCTGCTTTGGTATTAATAATCCCGATTTTTCTTTTGGGACTGCAACCTAGTTGGATGGTACGCTGGAGCGAAGTAGAAGCTACTGCTTTGGTAAAAAATGACGTGCAAGTAGTTACTGCGATCGCCCTGGAGCAAGATAAACTTTTCAGCAATCCTCCGATTTCGATCGATCCTCTCGATGATTCTCAGCAAATAGCTCCGCAATAAAACAATTTCAATCTCGATTATTAGCTCAGAAAATATTTTTGATAATCTCTGAAGTTAGTTGTTAGTAGTCGATGGTTATTTAAAAGCTTTCAACTATAATCTAAAAACAACTACCTATTAGCAACTAACTCGAGAAGTACAATCTTTAAAAGATTGCTCGATCGAGATCTTCTCCAGAAAAAAAATAATAATTCGTTTCTTTTTTACCAATGTTTACTACTGAGATCGAACCTTCCAAACATCCTTTAGCTGAATACGTTCACCGTTTAGAATCTGGATTGGCATTATTAAAAGATTCCCCAGATAACGTTTTAGAAGTAGTCGGGATTTTACACAGTTACGGCGTTGTTTTAGATGCTTATTCTGTTAATTTATGCTACATTGCCGACAATCAGTTTTTAGTTTTTTTCCCATTTTTCAAATATTTTAACGGCAAAGTCGAACGAGAAAAATTATTTCAACATTGGTGGCACGATCGCATTAATTACGAATATGCAGAGTATTGCATGAAAGGTATGATGTGGCACGGTGGGGGTGGTTTGGATGCTTATTTAGACTCTCCAGAATTTAATAAAGCAGTCAAAGAGCTAATTCAAGCTAAATTTAAATATAATCCCTTCATGCTCTTTCTCGATCGCGTTTTTGTCGACTTTTTACCGGAACATATGCGTCAGATGGCTTATTATAGCGGTTTGGGGCAGTTTTGGCGGGTAATGAGCGATATCTTTATGAGTCTGAGCGATCGCTACAATAAAGGGGAAATTAAAACCATTCCTCAAGTAGTTCAGCACATTCTCGACGGTTTAGTAGCCGATGCTGCCAAGCCAATAGTTTACAAAGTTACTCTCAACGATAAAGTATATGAAATTATTCCCAAGTCTGCTGGCATAACTTTTCTAATGGATACGGCAGTTCCCTATGTCGAAGCAATTTTCTTCAGAGGAACTCCTTTCCCTGGCACGATTTCCTACAACGCTCAAGCTTACCAAATTCCCCACGATCAGAGCAAATTTGCTTACGGTGCTTTGTATGCCGATCCTTTACCTGTAGGTTCTGCTGGCATTCCTCCGACTTTATTGATGCAAGATATGCGTCACTATTTGCCAGATTATCTAAGAGAATTTTATCAGAAAACTATTCGTAAAGAGGGTGACTTGCGAGTAAAAATTTGCGAAACTTTTCAAAAGTCGATGTTTTGCGTAACTACTGCTGCTATTCAAGGTTTAGCACCTCATCCTTTAGATACTCACGATCCACAACAACAAAAAGCTAATCGTGCTTATTTAGAGGGTTGGATGGATCGTTTTATGACTTCTGAATTAGTTAACACCAACAATCGTTAAAAAGAAGTCAGAAGTTCAATTGAGAACTATTAATTAAAAATATCAAGTTAATTTTTGCGATCGAGCGAGGAAGTAATTTAAAATTCTTTCGCTTTTCTTATTAAGCATATTACTTGTTATAAAAAATATAAATTGTATTAAAATTTGATACGGATCGGAGGTCAGGGGTCAGGGGTCAGGGGTCAGGGGTCAGTCGGTCTAGGTAGCGACGTACCATGGTACGTCTGTACAGGAGTCAGGAGTCAGGGGGTTCTTAAGTTGAGAAAGATCTAATTAATAAAACCTCGATCGACTATTGAAGCTTCTATTTATAGTAAACCGATCGCCAATTAGCATAAGGCATTTTTTATTAAGCACAATCCCAGTTATAAATAACATCTGAAAAATCTAATTTTCTTAAGTTCGATCGTTTGATAAAAAAGTTCCCAACTCCGCAATCTCCCCACATAATATCTATTATTTCATTTCCATCTGTATCAATTTGCAGCAATAAGATATAGTTTTCTTCATCTCTTGGTAAGAAAGCGCGAGGATCGTCTTGTACGAAAAAAGGATAGCCACCTAATTTATGTGCATAATTTTCAAATAAGTTTAACAAGTCTTCCTCTTCTTGCTCCTCAATAAAATGCCAGACTAGATCGTGTACTTCCATTTCATCTATTGAGAAATACAAACATAAATAGTAGCATAAATAGAACACGATAGATACAGGTGCATAATGCTCGATCGCCTCTACAGCACAACATCCTTTAAGAGGAAAATAGGGACTATGCTCGGGTAAAAAACTAAAATCAGTTATTAAACGATCTTCTTCTAAATCTGGATCGGGAAAATATAATATCCTAAAATTATTTTGTCGAGTAGGATTTTGATAATCTAATCCAAAAAATTCGCCATCATCAATAATATAAAATTGTAAGATTCCTCGCTCTGGAAAATCATCTAAATGTGGTAGTTCGCTAAAATTAATTTGCGCTAATAAATAAAGATATTTTCCGTCCCAACTTTGAGGATATTCAAAATTTTTAGGTAAATAAGGTAAACCGCCAAATTTAGTTTGCCATAAACTAGGATTGCCATTATCAGTTATTTTAAGTTCGAGATAAGGCTGAATAGACGCTTCGATTCGATCGCGATAAACTTCTAATTCTGCTGATAATTCAAAATTTAGTTTATAATTCATGTTCTGCTTTTAGTTAATTATATGAACTCAATTATCCAAATTTTCAAACTAATTTTGCCCCAATTAATCGGATTGGGATTTTTTTTATTTTTGTGGGAGTGGGGAGCGATACGATATGGTAGTGTAGTTTTACCTTCTCCTCTCGAAACTGGAGCAGCATTAATTAGGTTAGCAACAACTGGAAAATTAATAAATGCTATTTTAACTACTAGCTTTCACTTGTTTGCTGCTTTTACTGTAGCTGTTTTGTTGGGTGTAATTCTGGGTATTATTGCAGGAATTAATTATTGTTTTCGACAGGGAATTAGTCCGATTATTACTGCTTTACAAGGTATTCCCCCGATCGCTTGGATTGTTTTAGCTTTATTATGGTTTGGTAGCGGTAGCGCGACTCCAATTTTTACAACTGCGATCGCAACTTTACCGATCGTTTTTTTGGCTACAGTAGAGGCGATCGCAACTTTTCCCCCGCTTTTGTTAGAAATGGCTCGATCTTTTCGCACTCCCGATCGGATCTTATTGAGAGATCTTTATTTTCCTCATTTACTTTCTAATATTTTGCCTTCTTTAACTGCTGGATTGGGTCTAGCTTGGCGAGTAATTGTTATGGCAGAATTATTATCATCAGAAATTGGAATAGGTGCAGAATTAAATTTAGCTCGAATTAATTTAGATACCGATGAAGTTATGGCTTGGATCGCGATCGTGGTAATCTCGATCTGGATAAGCGAATATATACTTTTACGTCCTTTACGAAATCGCTTAGAGCCTTGGCAAGATAATAAATAAAGAGTATCCTTTCAATATTTTGCTAAAACTAGATCGCATTTATTATAAATACAATCGTCGCCAAATTCTTGGTGATATTAGCTTTAATTTAGCACCAGGGCAAATTATTTGTTTGACGGGGCCTTCTGGTTGTGGTAAAACTACTTTACTCAAAATTGCTGCTGGTTTAATGAAACCGGATGCTGGAGCGATCGAGAATAAATTTAATCGTACTGCTTGTGTTTTTCAAGAGCCTCGTTTGTTAAAATGGCAAACAACTCGAGAAAATATTGCTTTTGGACTTAAAGCTAAAGGTATTGTAAAAAAAGAACGAGATTCGATCGCAAAACAATTAGCTCGAGAATTAGGTTTAGAAAAATTTTTAGATCTTTATCCCCATCAACTTAGCGGTGGAATGCAACAGCGGGTAGCTTTAGGTAGAAGTTTAGCGATCGCACCGGATCTGTTGCTGCTAGACGAGCCATTTACAGGCCTTGATGTGGGTAGAAGGCAGATTTTTCAGAAAATACTTTTGAAGTTGCTAAAAGAGCGAAATTTAGGGGCTTGTCTGATATCTCACGATCTTGTTGAAGCGGTGCGATCGGGCGATCGCATTTTAATTATGTCTCCTTGTCCGAGTAAAATAGTCTATCAGTGGCGATCGCAACTACCTGCTGTTAGCAGAGATGAAGCCTATATTTATCGAGAAGTTTCTCAATTACTGACTATCCCCGAAGTTAGCAGGTGTTTTGGTTTAAACAACGTTTCTTTGAGGTGCGATCGATAACTGAATAATATTTTATTCTCCAGAGTTGGATAGAGGTGGTTTAATTTGCTCGACTGGATAGAGTCGTTTGGTTTTTTTGAGTTGTTGCAACTCATAACGTTGAGAAAGATCCTTTATTAGTTGCTTGGAGAGTTTTTTTGAAAGCTTTTTAGAAACTTTTTTGGAGATTTTTTTTGCTAGTTTTTTGGTTTTGCTCATGAATTCATTTTACCTTTTGTTGCAATTAAAGTTACTTTAGCACGGCGCAAATTTATTTTTGATAATAGTAAATTATAAATTCAAAAATTGAGAGTTTCAAATAATGCCATATTTCCGTCGTCGCTTTTTAAGATTATGCGCCGCTACTACAGGATTAACTGTAACTTCTCACTTGTTGGGTTGCAACAATCGAAATAATGATTCTCGATCCGAACTAGAAAAATTAACTATTGGTGGTTCGCCAATAATTATTACGGTTCTTTTAGCATATTTATCGGAGCAAAGTACGATCCAAGCTTTAGCATCGGAGGTAGATTTTAGCCTTTGGAAAACTCACGATCGCCTGCGCGCTGATGTGGTTTCTTCTCGGTTACAAATATCAGCTACTCCCACTTCTTTAGCAGCAAATTTATATCAAAAAGGAGTCCCAATTAAGTTACTTAATGTTTTAGTTTGGGGTGTTTTAAATCTTTGGAGTTGGGACGAAAATATAAATACTTGGGAAGATCTTAAAGGTAAAACAATCTTAATCCCTTTTCGCGGCGGACTTCCGGCTCAATTATTTGCTTATTTAGCTAGTGAAAATAAATTAAATTTAGATCGAGATTTAAATATACAATATACTACCGATTTTGCTGCAACAGTTCAGTTATTATTAGCTCGACGGGGAGATTTTGCTTTGCTTTCCGAACCAGCAGGAACGGGAGCAGAAATTCAAGGTAAAAATAAAGATATATCGGTGCGATCGGTTTTAAATCTTCAGCAAGAATGGGGTAAAGTAACTGGCAGAAAACCCCGCATTCCTCAAGCAGGAACTTTAGCTTTAAATTCTCTAATCGAAGAGCATCCAGAAGTGATTAAAACTGTACAATTAGAACTAAAAAATTCTCTTATTTGGGCCGAACAAAATCCATCCGAAGCAGCTAAATTAGGAGCAAAATATTTAGGCTTAAAAGCAGAAGTAATTCAAAAATCTTTAGCAAAAACTCCCTTAGAAATGGTAACGGCGATCGAGGCTAAAGAAGATCTAGAGTTTTGGTTTTCTCGTTTGATGGAAAGAAACCCTAAGCTATTGGGAGGAAAACTCCCTAATGCTGATTTCTATTATGGCTAGAAAAATGGGGTTTAAACGGCTAAATTAGCAACAGGGCGATCGTCTATTATTACTTCCGAATTATTGCAAATAATTTTGCGATTTTTACCTTGTTGTTTGGCTCGATCTAAAGCAGTACTTGCTCCTTGGATTAAATTTTTTGGCAGATTATTTTCCCTAGGAAGCATACTAGCTACTCCAATACTCAGAGTGATGCGATCGCTTATTTTAGATTGAGAATATTCTATGTTTAATTCTTTTACTTTTTTGCGGATTTTTTCTGCTAAATGAGCTGCTTCGATCGCGTCTGTATTTGGCATTGCGATCGCAAAACTACTACCATCGTAACGGGCTACTAAATTCTCTTTTTCTTCGGTACATTTGCTAATAGTTTCTGCTATATTTTGCAAGCAATAATCTCCCGCTAAAGCCCCGTATTGATTGTTATATTCTGAAAAATAATCGATCCCACCAATAATTACTGCAAGGGGCATTTTCTGTTGTTTTCCTCTTTCCCATTCTCGCTGTAAATATTTTTTGAATACTCGGCGATTTGCTACTTGAGTTAGATCGTCTACTCTCGAAAGATGCTCTAATTTTCGATTGGCTTTTTCTAATTTTCTGTTAGCTACGTCTAATTTTCCGTACATTTGAGTCAGTAATTCACAGGTGTATTCGTGAATTTGAGCGTGATAAACTAATAACTCGTGAGCGTCTATTATTCCGTATCTTTCTGGAGCAGCTAACACCATGATTGGCTCGTTCATTAATGCGGGCGATCGCCTTAAAGATTGTTTGGCAGCTTCGATAATTAAGGTATCTTTATGTATGATAAAATTTTGTACGTTCATTAAATTTAGTAAGGATTTTATCGGACGTTTTGCAGCTATTTCCAAACTGTAAGGACGACTCATATATTGGAAATAGCTCGATCGAGAAAGCAATCCTACTAATTTGTCGTTTTCTAATAAAATTACTCCTGGTAATTTAGGATTATTATTAAAGGCGTTTGTTACTTGTTTAACTGATTCGGAAACTTCTATATAAAAAAAATAACAGTCTAATTCGTCTACTGTAGAATTTAAATTTACGCTCATCTAAATGTACTCCTCAATACTATAATTTTTTAAAAAAAGAGACTTTATTATTAAATCTTCTCAGCCAAGCTATCTCGAGATATGGGGATTCCCAGAGATTACTTCTGATTAATTGTTTTGTTTTTATGCATAATTAACGTGGCCCGTCACAAAACTTTATATTTTCTCGCGGCTGTCGATCTACTTTGATTTTGAATCGAGCTGAGATCGAACTTAACTTGAATTTTTGAATTGACCTGAGTTTTAGAGTTTGCAAGTCGTTCTTAATGAGTAATATTACTGATGGTGTTTTAGTTAAGCTCGTCACTATTTATAAATTAACATAAATTTAAGTAATTTTGACTAAGTGATTCGCTCGCTTATTTTAAGAAAAAAAAGCAAATTTTTTACGCCTAAGATATCAATCTACTTTTAAGATTTTAATTATCGATCCAATTGAGTTAATTAAAATCAAACCTAGGAGCGAGTTTTTAAATAATTATTTTGAGCTATTAAATCTTTAACTTCGAATATCTACTAAAAATCAACTTTTAAGAATATAGTTAACCAATTTTAAATTAGACCCGATCGATTTATAATATTCGAGGAAAGAAACTGTTAATTAATAATTGTTTGACTCTAAAAAAACAGTAACTCATAACAATTCTTAAAAATAACAAAATATATAGCGATTTTATTTAAAAATATGAAAAAGGTTGACAAAGCTGATAATGTCTTACCTCCTACCCTCTGCAAGCTACCATAGAGATGCTGCAGCTGCGGAGACTTTTTACCTTTATTAACTCTGTTATTAATGAGCGTAACTATTTTAAGCTTGTGAATTAATTAACGCTCATGGTATTAGTATCGAGTAAAAGATCGGGGCAATCTGGATTATTGGGCCAAACCTGACCGTCAAAAGCCATTTGTTCGATCGAGCTAGCCAAACGAAGTGCTTTTAATGCTTGTTCTCCGCCAACAGAAGGTTTATTGCCACCCCGCACGCAATTTACAAAATGTTCTAATTCAGCATACAATTTATCGATATTACTGGTGTAAACTTTTTCAATTAAACCATCTTGACGATAGAGGACTTGACCGTAGTCGGTGGTGCAGTTGGCGGTTGTTTGTCGGTGAATCAGAATTTCATTATTGAGAAAATCAGCTTCTGTCAAGCAATTTTTACAATGGGCAACAATCCGACGAATTTTGCAGTGAGTTATTTTACTTGCGGTTAAAGTTGCCACCAAACCGTTAGCAAAGCCTAAAGTAGCGGTAACATAATCTAAATGGCCGGAATCGGACGCGCTGCTGCCGCTAGCTGTTAATTTAATTATGGGCGTACCTGCCAATTCTAATAAGAGATCGATATCGTGGATCATCAGATCGAGAACCACCGAAACATCATTAGCTCGAGTCGAGTAAGGACTCATTCTATGGGCTTCGAGAGCCAGTAATTCTTCGGTTTTTAATACTTTGATTAATTCTTGGAAAGCGGGGTTAAAACGCTCGATATGGCCGACTTGGAGAATACAATTAGACTCGACTGCGGCATTTACTAAAGATTCGGCTTCGGCGATGTTAGCGGCGATCGGTTTTTCGATTAAAGTATGTACTCCAGCAGCAAAACAATCCATTCCAACTTGATAGTGGAGTCTGGTGGGAACTGCGATACAAACTGCATCTACATAAGGTAAAAGTTCGAGATAATTTTCAAAAAAACGAACCCGATATTTACCAGCAATATCCAAACCTCGCTCTAAATTAACATCGGCTACCCCAACTAATTCTACATCTTTTAGCAAGCTGAGAACTCTACTGTGGTGCTGTCCCATGTTTCCCACCCCAATTACCCCAATTCGGAGCGGATCTGGTGAATTTCGCTCTAATTTAACTTTTTTATAGATTTCGTTCATTTTATTCTGTATTATTTTAGTTTGCACCTCTAGCCTCAATCTCTGGTAATTTCAGAGATCGAGCCGATTCAAATCATCCAGATGTTAACACAGTATATTTAAGGGGAATTTAGTCCAAAAATCAATCTGACATCTCCTCGCGCTGTAAGCTAAATTTAAGAAACAATAATTTTACGAGGCAATTTTTAGAAATCGATTTTGCGATCGCGATCTCTGTCGACATCTTGATTTGAAGTGGATAGATCTTCATCGAGTATGTCTGAAATTGTATCGGCTAAGTTCTCATCCGAATCATTAGCAACAATATTGTTATTTTCTCCGTTAAGATTAAATTCTTTGCGATCGATGCGAATTTGATACAAACGGGGGCCGAGGGTCTTAATTACGGTTAAATCGAGATTTTTATATTGTAAAGTTTCGCCAACTTCGGGAATCTTTTGCAATCGATCGAGTAAAAAACCGCCGAGAGTTTGATATCGATCGGTCAAAGGTAAATCGAGATCGAGCAATTCGTTGACTTCTTCTAGATTCATTTGAGCCGATACTAAAAAGGTATTTTCGTCGATCGTACTGAAAGAAAATGTTTCTGAGTTACTCTTTTCTAAATTTTCACCGACGAGAGTATTTATTAAATCGACTAAAGAAATCAATCCAGCAGTACCGCCAAATTCATCGACAACTACTACCATTTTTTGATTGTCTCGCTGCATCGAAGGTAAAAGTTCGCTTAATAAAGTAGACTCGCTGACGAAGCGGATCGGTTTAACCCAAGATTCGATCGAACTGGTTCGATTTAGTTTACCGGTTGCTAAAGGTAAAGCAAGATCTTTATAATCGACGATCCCGCGAATATCGTCGAGAGAATCGCCAATTACCGGGTAGCAAGAGTGAGCGGTAGTAGCGACTTCATTAAGTAATTTCTCAAAACTGGCATTATAGGAGATAGCGACTAAATCGGTGCGGGGAATCATGACTTGATTGGCCACTACTTCGCTAAATTCAAAGACATTTTTGAGCAATTCCCTGCTTGTAGGCGGCATTCCGGTGCTTTCGCGCTCGGTAGTCACGATTAATTGCAGTTCTTCTGGAGTTACTCGATTGTACCAGCCTCCGGGACTGTATTGAATGCCAAAAGTTTTTAAAATCGATCGAGTCGAACGATTTAAGACCCATTCTATCGGGGCAAATATTCTGCTGCTAGCGGAAATGGGCCTGCCTAACAATCTTGCCACTTCTTCCGATCGAAATAAAGCGATCGATTTCGGACATAGTTCTCCTAAAACTATTTGTAAATAAGCCAGACAGAAAAAAGCGATCGGAATGGCAATCAGATGGGCGATCGCGCCATTAATTTTAATGGGCAAATCCAAACTGGTAATTACACCGGCCATCCTCGTGGCTAAAGCACTTTCTCCGATCCAGCCCAAAGCCAAACTAGAGAGGGTGATCCCGATCTGAGTTGTAGATAATAGCCTCTCTATACTCTGTTGTAATGATTGTACTGTTTGCGCCTGTACGTCTCCTGCTTCTACTAATTGAGCGATCCGCGATCGCCTGACTGAGACGATCGAAAATTCAGCAGCAACAAAAAAGGCATTTAGTGCTATCAACAACAGCACCGATAGCAACCTCAGCAATATATCAGTCATAAAATGACAGAGGTTTCAATAATTAATAAATTTAGCTCTAGCACGATAACTTAAGTTTAAAACCTCCGAGTATCGCAATCCTTTCGTGGTTAACTTATCTTATTTCCCCATTGTTTTCTGGGAGCAAGACTGGAATTTCCGCTATTTTCAGTTTTAGTTTTTGTTCGGGATAATCTGTCAAAATTAAGTCGATCGATCGAGAATTGTACAACAAACTTTTAGGAATTTTCACTTTTCCCGAGTATTGTTGCCCGTCTGCTGGCAATTGTCCTGGTAAACCTTCGGTAATCCCGCCGATCGCTCTACCACGATCGTCCAAGATATCTAAAAAGCTGTATAGAAAATTTACTGAAGAGCTGCTTTGATTCTTTAAGGTTACGTTTAATATCAAAGAATCATTATCTAGATCTGCTTTGGTTACTGCCATTGAAACCTTTCGATCTGTTGCGATCGAGGGAAATCCCTTGGTTTCTTTCTCTAGAAATGCGTTGCGATAATTTTGAGCTTCAGCAGAGCGATCGTATTCTACTCCACCAACATTTCCACCTCGCTCGTGTATGTAATCGTACACTTTGACCAAAATCTCTCTTTCGGGTACGATTTCTCTGGCATTTCCTGCTTGTTCTATTTGTTTGCTTCGAGCCAGAAAATTTGCCGGACTCAGATCTGGCTGAGTCACTCCTTTGAGGGCTTTGTAACCTAAAGTAAACGCCCACCAAGCAGTCGCACTACTAGCACCTAAGACGCTTCCTAGCAAAATCAAGGTCAGTACTATAGTAAAATTGAACTTCATTAGTTTTTTGCTCTTTTTGCCCTTGTATTAGCTTTTCTTCTTATTGCCTTATTTTAATCAGCAACAGCCGTTTTGATTATCAAAGTATTTTTCTTTTGACTTAAAAATATAACGATCGCTTAAAAAAAAGATAGTCTGCTTCCTTTATTTTTCTTTAAATCGCAATATTTAGTTATCGCGAAGACGCTGTTTGGGATTATAATGGAAGCATTGCTATCGACCAGGGTTGGCCGAGCGGTTGAGGCAGCGAACTCATAATTCGCCCTAGGCAGGTTCAACTCCTGCACCCTGGACTTTTAAAAAATAAATAAACTATCTACTTACCTACTGGTTTACCCTCGAGCGGTGCGCCGCAAATAGTCAGACCGAAACGGAGACAATTAGGATGTAGAAACAAAGAATCGTTGAAAGGATTGGGTAAATCCCTAGTTCTTATAGTAGGATCGCTTAAGGTTTGTTGGGCGAGGATATCGCGATAAAAAATATCGAATAAGTCCGCATCCCGATAAATTTGCAGTTCTGGATAAGTTCCTTGTGGAAATTTTCTCGGGCCGAAGAGAAAGTCTATTTGACGCGGAAACTTCCAATTATCTATAGTAGTTCCAGCATTATAGAACAATAGTCTTTGGGAAGCTTCTGGCAAGGATAAGAAAAAGGGAAACTGATAGTCGGGTTGGTTTTGCGCTAACAAGGTTTCTGAAGAACTCGCAGAATTATTTAAAGATTCTGCTTGATGATTGACTTCTGCTGCATTGGCAGAAAAAGGCTGTAAAGCAAATACGCTAGAAGCAGCACCGACAACCAAAATTTTCATCAAAGCGGTCAATTTATTTAACATAATTCAAACTAAGCACTTTTTCGGTCGATCTTTAACTGCATATTTGCTTAATAACCGTTACAGGTCAAGTAGACACCACTACACTTTGGGTATGAAAGATAATAAATTTAATAACAATTCTCTGAACTCTTTGGATCTTGATTCTCTATCTCAATTTCTTTTAGATTTATTTGCTCGTTTAGCCTACAAAGAAGGAGATTTTATTCTTTCTTCAGGTCAGAAAAGTTCGTATTACATTAATGGCAAGCAAGTTACTTTAACTGCAAATGGAGCTTTAGCTCTCGGTCGTTTGTTGTTCGCTCTTTTACCTCAAGATACCGAAGCGGTGGCTGGTTTGACTTTGGGCGCAGATCCGATCGTTACCTCTGTCAGCCTGGTTTCAGCAATTGAAAATCGCCCCATTCCCGCTTTAATCGTTCGCAAAGAGGCTAAAGGTCACGGAACTAAAGCTTATATCGAAGGGCCAGAACTTGCTGCTGGTGCTAAGGTCGTCGTTCTCGAAGATGTGGTGACTACGGGTCGCTCGGCTATGTTGGCTGTAGAACGCTTGCAAGGGGCTGGTTATCGGGTTGAAGATGTTATTGCTTTGGTCGATCGCCAGCAAGGTGGTGCGGATTTTTATCTCTCACAAGGCCTTAAATTTAAAGCTATTTTTTCTATTTCTGAAATTCAAAGTTATTTTCAGCAAGTTAAAGATTAATTACTGCTAAAATCTAATACATAAAAAATTAATTTCAAAACAACAATTTATCAAATATACGTATTTTTTTACAAAACTTTATTGAATTTTTGTAAAATAAAAGTAAATCAAAAAATTAATGTTTTTCAATCTTTTTCAGAAAAAATATTAGCTAAACTAATTATTAGATAGTTATATAAATAGTACGATGAATGTTATCAGCAACGAACGTTTAAGATCGAGCGACGCCTCGAGTATCGTTATGTATATCCTAGGGTTCTGGCTTAGCTCTAGTATAACGATCGATTTGATTGTTTTACCGAGTTTATCTGCTGCTGGTATGATGAGCACCTCTGATTTTGCCAGTGCCGGTTACTTAATTTTTGGTATTTTTAACAGAATTGAATTATTTTCTGCTGCTTTAATTTTGACTTTTCTCTTAATAATTCGCCGCAATCTTTTCATTTCAAATTCTCAACCCAAAACCACATCTGTCTCGCTAATTATATCTAGTTTATTATTGGCGATCGCTTTAATATATACTTACTTTTTAACCCCGCAAATGAGTGCTTTGGGAATGCAATTAAATCTATTCGACACCGGTTCTTCACCTATGTCAGAAGCTATGATTGCTATGCACGGAATTTATTGGGGTTTGGAAGTCACTAAATTAATCTTAGGAACAATTCTCTTGCGTTGGTCTTTTAACAGCGTTTTCGCCGTGAAGTCTTAATAAGCAATAGCAACACTAAATAAAAACTGGCATCCCCTTATTTTCAAGGGGATTTTCTTGAGAATAAATGTTTTTCTGAATAGCAATAAATTAAAGGTGAGAATTTACAAACTGCTTTAAAACGTTACTCTCAACAAGACAAAATAATTGAAAATCGAGCGTTGAAAAAAGCGATCGAACAATTAAAAAAGTGAATTATTCATAATTAACTCACGCGGCGAATTTCAGAATAAAAAGCAGTCTGACTCGCTCCATCGTTATGCTTCAATACAGTAGTTCGCAGGCGCAAATTGGGACTGGCAAACCAAATACGTTCTTCAAAAGAAGAACTATCTTTTTCTATTATTAAAGTTAGAGCTTCATCTTCGCCAAAAAAGTAACGACCGGAAATAAATTCAGGTTTTGAACTGTCCGAGCGCAGCAATTTACCACTTTCCCAATTATCGCCGCAGATAAAAATCAGAGTAGCAAAGCCAATATCTTTAGTTTTTCCCCAGTCTACAGAATTATCCCAATTAACTTTTTGGCCTAAAAAAACTGAATTATTATCGATCTTATTTTGCTGACAAATTGCCACTAATGCGGGATTATCTAGAGCAAGATTTTCAATGACTATATCGGATTTACTATTCTCTGCTTTGCCTCGATCTAAATAATACCTGGTACGTTGAGAAAACCATTTACCCTGACTTCGTTCGAAAAATTCTTTTATATCCATAAAAAATAGGAAATTCGTTCTAATTTCTAGCCTTCAATCTTTAAGTTTAACCTTCTAGGCGACCTAAAGAAATAGCAGCAGCTTGAGATACTTGGGGATGGGGATCTTTAGCTAGGAATTTTAGTGCGGCGATGCTTTTTGTTGTTTTAAAATTGCCCAATGCTTCTGCCAATCTTTGGCGAATTAACCAGTCATCGCGATCGGCAAACTTAAGTATTTCGTCTACGGTATCGACGGCTTTAATTTCTCCTAAAGCTGCGATCGCTGCTTGTTGTAAAACTGCTTCTTTACTCTCTAATGCATCTAATAACACTTCTTTGGCCCGAGGATCTTGTAAATTACCTAAAGAAACAGCAGCACTAAAACGCACCAACCATTGAGTATCTTCGTAAAAAGCTCTAACTAAAGGCTCAAAAGCCCTAATATCTCCTAAATAGCCTAAAGCTCCAGCAGCATCAGCACGAATACCGTAGTCGGGATCGCTTTCTAATAATTTTACCAAGATAGGATAGCATTCTTCAGTTTGTTTAACTCCTAAAGCAAATACTGCCATCGATCGCACTGGTAAAATTTCATCGTATAAAACTTTTTTAATCAAAGGAACTGCATCGGATGCGGGAACTTCTCGCAGAGAAACTAGGGCTAACAGGCGATCTTTTGAATTAGGGCTTTCTAATTTGGCAGAAATTTGCTCTAAGTTAGATTGATTCATGAAGTGTTTTTTCTTTAATGTTAATAGTTTTTCGCTTTCAAGGATAAGATTGTCCGATCGAGGATAAATTTCCCCAAGAAAAATTAAAAAGCCCTCGCTAAATCTAGCAAGGGCCTTTGTACTATCTAACTATGCGTAAAGAAGATATATCTAGCAATATTAGTCTAGATCTTGCATAGCTAATACTGGTTCTGTTTCGCGATCGATACCTTTTTCAAATCCACCAGCAGCAGCTCTAGCACGACCTGCGTGCCATAAGTGACCTACTAGGAAGAAGAAGGAAAGAACGAAGTGAGAACCTGCTAACCACTGACGTAGGTTAACGAAGTTGAAGGAGTTAGGCTCGGTAATGATACCACCAACAGAGTTGATAGAACCGTTAGGAGCGTGAGTCATGTACTCAGAAGCACGACGAATTTGCCAAGGCTGAACGTCATTTCTGAGTTTGTCTAAATCTAGACCGTTGGGGCCGCGCATTGGCTCTAACCAAGGGCCGCGGAAGTCCCAAAAACGCATTGTTTCACCACCGAAGATGATTTCTCCAGTAGGAGAGCGCATTAAGTATTTACCTAGACCTGTGGGGCCTTGAGAAGTAGCGATGTTAGCACCTAATTGTTGGTCGCGCACCAAGAAAGTGAATGCTTGTGCTTGAGAAGCTTCAGCGTTGGTGGGGCCGTAGAATTCGCTGGGATAAGCAGTGTTGTTGAACCAAACGAAACAAGTAGCGATGAAAGCCATTAAAGACAATGCACCTAAGCTGTAGGATAGGTAAGCTTCACCAGACCATACAAAGGCGCGACGTACCCAACCGAAAGGAGTAGTCAAGATGTGCCAAATACCACCAGCTATACAGATGATACCGACCCAAATGTGACCGCCGATAATATCTTCCATGTTGTTTACGCCGATAATCGATCCTTCTCCACCGAAAGGAGAGTCGAATAGATAACCGAAGATCACAACGGGGTTGAGGGTGGGGTTAGTAATGACGCGAACGTCACCGCCGCCTGGTGCCCAGGTGTCGTAAACGCCACCGAAGAACATTGCTTTGAATACCAACAAGAACGCTCCGCCGCCTAATAAAATTAGGTGATAGCCGATGATGTTGGTCATTTGGTTTTTATCTTTCCAGTCGTATCCGAAGAAAGAAGAGTATTCTTCTAAAGTTTCGGGGCCTCTAACTGCGTGATAGATACCGCCAAGACCTAATACTGCTGAAGAAATTAAGTGAAGTACCCCAATTACGAAGTAAGGGAAAAGATCGATTACTTCACCGCCAGGGCCTACACCCCAGCCTAGAGTTGCCATGTGAGGAATCAAGATCATGCCTTGTTCGTACATGGGTTTTTCTGGAACGTAGTGGGCGACTTCAAATAAAGTCATTGCGCCAGCCCAGAATACGATTAAGCCTGCGTGAGCGACGTGCGCGCCTAAAAGTTTACCGGATAGCTCGATTAAGCGGGCGTTACCCGACCACCAAGCAAAACCTGTCGATTCAAAATCTCTGCCGCCGCTAATGGGGGAATTAGAGAGCGTTACCACGTGGTAGTACCTCCTCTGGGAATGTTAAGTTTTCGTGGGGTTGGTCTTGTGGTGCCATCCAAGCACGTA
>CAYWIH010000052.1:0-4948 GCA_964458305.1 uncultured bacterium
TAAAAAATAAAAACTAATTTAGCAATTTAATTTATTAGTTATTTTTTGTCGTACCATTTCTGAAAAATGACCCTGCACAAACACAGAGTATAAATCGGTCTGAGACTAATTAATAATTGTTATTCTGACCTTCAATTCTCTAAGTGTAACAACATTAAACAGAAATGGTATTAGCTATTAGTTATCGTTGCCAAAAGCTAATTTCTTTATAAGAATGTAAACTTATTTAAACATAGCTCTAAAATAAGCCAAAACTATTATAAACTTGCTCCAGCAAAAGCAAAAAATTTACCGATCGATCTTAATTTAACTATTTATAATGCCTTGGTTTGTCAAAATAGAAGAAGGAATTGTTAATAAAGATATCTTCGATCGCTACGTTCCGGCTCACAAAGCTTACGTGCGCGATTTAATTGCTAAAGGACATAAAGCTCGTACTGGATACTGGGCTGAGTTGGGGGGTGGAATGTTACTTTTTGAGGCCTCTTCCCTCGAAGAAGCTCGCCAAATTATTGCTCTCGATCCTTTAATTGCAAATGATTGTGTTAAGTATCAGCTTCATCAATGGTGCGTCGTAGTAGAATGACATTTATTACGATTTAATTATATAAAGCTTAAACAAATAAGATGAAACAATGGTACGAAGAATTATTTGAAAATTATGCCATAAAATACGATCGAGAAAAGTTTACTGTCGGTACGATCGGAGAGTGCGATTTTATCGAACAAGAAATTAATTACGATCGCAATATTAAAATTCTCGATTTAGGATGCGGTACTGGAAGACATTCAATTGAATTAGCAAAAAGAGGATATCAAGTTGTTGGGATCGATTTGTCGGCATCTCTTCTCAAACGGGCAAAACAAAAAGCTTTAGAGCAAAATTTAGACATCGATTTTCAAAAACATGATGCCAGAAAAATTTCTTTTTGCGAAGAATTCGATCTGGTAATTATGATTTGTGAGGGTGCATTTCCTTTGATGGAAACCGATGAAATGAATTTTCAAATTCTTCAAAATGTTGCTAATGCTTTAAAATCAAACGGTAAATTAATTTTTACTACTTTGAACGGTTTATTTCCTCTATTTCATTCCGTTAAAGATTTTTTAAATTCAGATCCCAAAGAAGGCAATGCTACCTATGATAATCATTCGTTCGATTTAATGACTTTTAGAGATTTTGGTACTATATCTATTCAAGACGATTTGGGCAATATAAAAGAATTAGAATGTAATGAAAGGTATTATGTCCCTTCAGAAATAACCTGGCTCTTAAAAACACTAAACTTTAAAAATATCGATATTTTTGGCGCAAAACTAGGAGCTTTTAGTCGCAGCGATCGATTATCAACTGAAGATTATGAAATGCTGGTAATCGCAAATAAGTAATACAAATCTAATCTATATACAAAAATTGGCATAATTGAGAAACTTTAGGATAAATTAAGCTGTCTGTTGTTCTGGAGATCTAAATTTACTTTATACTAATGAAGTAAAACACCAATATTACAAACAATCTCCCAACGCAAATATTTACTAATATTTAAGATGGCTGACTTTCCATTAAGAAAGATTGCAATTAATGTCTTACTTCTGAGTTTTCTCAGTCTAATATCGGGTTGTGTTAGTTTTTCTCGGGCTGAAGAACAACAAACTTCAGAAGAACGAATAAATATCAACGTCAATAGAGTAGTTGCTTTGGGACGTTTGACACCGCAAGGAGAAGTAATTAAACTATCCGTAGCCAATGCTGAAGATAGTCGGGTCAATAAAATTTTTGTTAGTGAAGGCGATCGCGTCGAAGCAGGCCAAGTAATCGCAATACTTCAAGGGATCGAAAGAAGACAAAGAGATTTAGAAGAAGCCCGTAAAAACGTTGAATTTTTTCAAGCTAAACTCGAGCAAATTCAGTTCGGTAGCGCGAAAAATGCCGAAATAGCCGCACAAAGAGCTAATATCGCTAGTTTAGAAGCAAGATTGCGTAACGAAACTTTAGAAAGAAAAGCCGCGATCGCCTCGGCCGAAGCTGAATTTCGTCAAGCAGAATTATTTTATCAGCGTCAAGCAATTATAGCCAAAGAAGGTGCTATTAGTACCCAAGCCTTAGACGAAGCTAAGAAACAATTAGAAACCGCTCGAGCTAGCTTACAACAAAGCAAAGCACAGCTCAACAATACCATACAAACTTTACAAGAAGAGATAGCCAGAGAGCAAGAAGACTTAGCAACACTTAAAGAAGTTCGTCCGGTAGATATTGGAGTAGCCAGAGCGGAGTTAGAGCGCAGTTTAGTGGCTGTAGAACAGCGCAAAGCCGATTTAGAAGACACTAAGGTTAAAGTACCAGTTGCGGGGCAAATTTTGCGAATTAACACCCGCATCGGCGAAAAAGTTAACACCCAACAGGGTATCGTCGAGTTGGGACAAACCGATCGAATGTATGCGATCGCAGAAGTTTATGAAACGGAAATAGGCAGGGTAAAAATCGGGCAAAAGGCAGCAATAAAAAGCGAATATGGTGGTTTTGCTGGAGAAATAGGTGGAAAGGTGGAACATATTGCTTTGCAAGTTGGCAGAAGAGAGCTTACTGGCGGATCTGCCGATCCGACTACGGATGAAAATACCCGCGTTGTTGAGGTCAAAATTCGCATCGATCCCGAAGATAATGCCAAAGTATCAAGTTTGACGGGGATGCAAGTTCGAGTTTCGATCGATCTTAATTCTAATTAAATAAATGGTAGAAATTAAACCAATTCAAAACCATCAAATTGACGAGGTTAAATCCATAATCTGGAGCGTTTGTCAAGAGATTTTTCAAGTTTCTCGTCAAGAAGTAATTAAATGTTATGACGATCTTTCAGATTTAGAGGAAATAGAAACTAATTATTTTTTTAATCGAGGTGTTTTCTTGGTAATTCTCGATCGCAATAAAGTTGTTGGTAGTGGAGGAATTAAACGTTTTAACGATGAAATTTGCGAGCTAAAAAGAATGTGGTTGTTACCAGAATATCGCGGTCGAGGATCTGCTAAAAAATTGGGTAATATTTTGTTAAATTTTGCTAGAAAAAATGGTTACAAAAAAGTCAGGCTAGATATTTTTAGCGAGCAAAAACAAGCAAGAGCAATTAATTTTTATCGGAAATTAGGATTTTACAACATTGAAAGATATTTTCCTAGCGACGGAAATGGCTGGATCGATAGTACTGTATTTATGGAAAAAAATCTTGTGAAAATAAATAACTGAAAATATATTGCGATCGCTAACTATATTAAAACAAAAATGATAAAAATAGAGCCAATTCAGCCACATCAAGTTACAGCAGTCAAACAAATAATAATAAAAACTTGTCAAGAGATATTTCAATTTTCTGAAGAGGTAATTAAAGGTTATGACACTTTTTTAGATTTAGATCGAATCGAAACTAATTATTTTGGCGATCGCGGCAGTTTTTTAGTAATTAAAGATCGAGATATAATTTTTGTAAACTGAGGAATTAAACGTTTAAATAATGAAATTTGTGGGTTAAAAAGAATGTGATTTTTAAAAGAATATCGCGGTCAAGTAGCTGCTAAAAAAATGAGGTATATTTTATTATATTTTGCTAGAAAAAACGGTTATAAAAAAATAAATTAGATGTTTTTAGTATGGAAAAACAAGCAAGAGCAATTAATTTTTATCGAAAACTAGGTTTTTACAATATCGCAAGATATAAAAACAGCCCTTGTCAAGTATTTATGGAGAAAACATTATGAAAGTCAATTTAATTAAACCAAAGACAGTCAAAAAAATAAGCCAAAAAAACAAAAAAATCAAAAAAAATAAACCATTAGCTTGGGCGCAATTATCTCATAATAAAGTTCGTCTAGCAGTTGCCTTAACCGGGGTAGCATTTTCTAATATTCTAATTTTTACCCAATTAGGAATTAGAGCATTATTATTCGATGGAGTGACATTAATTCCCGAAAATTTGAAAGGCGAATTATTCATAATGCCAGCATATTCTAAAACGATCGAATTCGGGACATTTCCGCGCATTTTTATCTATCAAGCAGCAGCAGTAGAAGGAGTTTCTTCAGCAAATCCACTGTATATTAATCGCGCTACTTGGGTCAATCCAGAAGAGTTAAAAAACCCGAAAAAAGAGCGAGTAGATGCCAATCAAGTAAAAATAATAGCTTACAATCCAGTCGAACCAATTTTAAATTTACCAGAAGTTAACCAGCAATCCGATCTTTTAAAAATACCAGGATCGGTAATATTCGATCGCCTTTCTCAACCCCAACTCGGCCCGATTTCAAAAATATATCAAGAAGAAGGTAAAGTATTTACAGTAATGGATCGTAAAGGCACTACTGTAGTCGGTCTTTTTAGTTTAGGCAGCACATTTTTTGATTCGGGACACGTGATAATGAGCGACTGGAATTATATGAATTGGAAAGGAAATAATTCCCTTAAAAACGTGTCCGTAGGCGTTATTAAAATCGAACCAAATACAGATTTAGAAACAGTAAAAGAAAGACTCAAACAAAGACTATCAAAAGATGTAAAAATCTTGACCAAAGCAGAATTAATGCAAGCAGAACAAGATTTTCGCGCTTCATTTCCTTCAGGAAAAATTCTCAATTTTGGTGCTTTAGTCGGTTTCGTCGTCGGCATAATAATTGTTTATCAAGTTCTGTATGCCGATGTCAGCGATCATTTACCAGAATATGCCACCCTCAAAGCAATGGGTTACTCCGATCGCGCTTTATTAAGAGTAATCATCACAGAAGCCACTATCTTAGCTATTTTAGGCTTTATCCCCGGTTTTCTCGCTTCTTATGGGGTTTATGGAATGCTGGCTCAAATTACCAGAATACCCCTAGTAATGCGCGCTGGTGTCGCTTTACAAATCTTTATCCTTACCTTAATCATGTGTTGGATTTCTGGTGCAATTGCAAGCAACAAACT
>CAYWIH010000052.1:5048-20762 GCA_964458305.1 uncultured bacterium
TCATGAATGCGATCGTATCTATTAAAAACTTATGCCACAGTTTCGGCAAAGGTTCGTTAAAAAAAACAGTCCTCGAAGATATAAACTTAGATCTGTATCCTGGGGAAATAGTAATTTTAGAAGGGCCATCAGGAAGCGGTAAAACTACTTTACTAACTTTAATCGGCGCGCTGCGATCGCTGCAACAAGGCAGCTTAAAAATCCTCGATCGCGAATTATTAAAAGCCAATCAAAAACAACAAATGCAAATTCGCAATCAAATTGGCTTTATTTTTCAGTCCCACAACCTGCTTAAATGCTTTACTGCTTGGGAAAATGTCAGTATGTCTCTCAAACTACACAAACATATTCCCAGACATGATTATTATGCCATTTGCTTAAATATTTTAGAAGCAGTCGGTCTCGGCGATCGGGCCGAATATTATCCCGATAATCTTTCTGGAGGACAAAAACAAAGAGTTGCGATCGCACGCGCTTTAGTAAGTCATCCCAAATTAGTTTTAGCAGACGAACCTACTTCCTCTTTAGATAGTAAATCGGGACGGGATGTAGTCGAAATTATGCAGCATTTAGCCAAAGAAGAAGGTTGTACTGTTTTGTTAGTAACTCATGACAATCGCATTTTAGATATTGCCGATCGTATCGTACATATCGAAGATGGCCGCCTCAGTAAGGTATCCTAAATTCGATCTTTTTCAAAAAATAATTTAAGCGATCGATGAATTTTGATAACCATACTCGTATTTGGTTCGACGGATCTGTTAAACCAACTAATCCCGGTTTTGCTGCTGGAGCTGCCATAATAAAAAGACCTGGCGATTCTCTCGAGCAAATTGTTGTTAGTCGGTTTTTGGACTGGGGAACTAGCAACGAAGCCGAATATGCCGGATTGATTGCTGGTTTAAAAAGGGCTAAACAATTACAGATCGAAAATATTCTCGTTTTTGGAGATAGTCTTTTAATCGTCAACCAAGTAAACTCAGTATGGCGTACTTTAGCCCCGAATCTTAAACCTTTATTAAAAGAATCGCGATCGCTCCTATCTTCTTTTAAAAACTGGCAAATGCACTGGATTCCCCGTCAAAGAAATACCGTTGCCGATGCTGCTGCTGGTGCTTGTCTCGACCTCTCAATTCAAAATATGGGCATACCATATGAATACTTAATTGTCAAGTTTAAAGCACGCCTTTAGAGCTAGGAATTTTAGCAGCCCGACGGGGATCGATGGCTGTTGCCATTCTCAAAGAGCGAGCAAAAGCCTTAAAAGTTGCTTCGATGATATGGTGAGAGTTGATCCCGTCCAACTGACGAATATGTAAAGTCAATTGAGCGTGATTGACGATCGCCACGAAAAACTCTCTTACCAATTGAGTATCGTAAGTACCGACTCTTTGGGTAGGTATTTCCAAACCGTAACTTAGATGGGGACGGCCGGAAAAATCGAGGGTTACTTGAATTAAAGCCTCATCGAGAGGTGCAAAAAAATGACCGAAACGAACTATACCAGCGCGATCGCCTAAAGCTTTTGCCAATGCTTGGCCGATCGTAATTCCCACATCTTCATTAGTATGGTGATCGTCAATTTCAAGATCCCCGATCGCTTTGACATCCAAATCGATTAAACCGTGAGAAGCGATCTGATGCAACATATGATCTAAAAAAGGAATTCCCGTATCGGCATTACATTCCCCGCTACCGTCTAAATTGAGAGTTACTTTAACATCAGTTTCTCCGGTAGTTCTCTGTACCGACGCAGTACGAGGAAACAAAGCCAAATTATTCGATTTTCCCTCAGTATTTTCACCGATCTGCATAATTTTTGTACCCACGTACCATGGTACGTTCCTAACTGACTGCTGACTTGTTGCGCCTCGAGAGTTTACATCCCCATTATTTCATATCCAGCATCGACATAAATCACCTGTCCGGTGATCCCGCTAGCCAAATCGCTGCATAAAAACGCTGCGGTATTTCCGACTTCCTTTTGGGTAACAGTACGCCTTAAAGGAGCAATTTCCTCGACGTGGCGAATCATATCTAAGATACCACCAACAGCAGAAGAAGCCAAAGTACGGATCGGCCCGGCCGAAATTGCATTGACTCGAATATTATTCGGGCCCAAATCCGAAGCCAAATAACGCACGCTCATTTCTAGAGCTGATTTAGCCACTCCCATTACATTGTAATTAGGAATTACCTTGACCCCACCTAAATAGGTCAGAGTGACGATGCTACCACCTTCAGTCATTAAAGCTTTAGCCTCTTTTGCCAAACGAGTTAGAGAATAACTGCTAATATCTAAAGCTGTCGCAAAACCCGAGCGAGATACATCAACAAACTCTCCAGTCAGATCCTCTTTATTAGCAAAAGCCAAACAGTGAATTAGTATATCGAGTTTGCCCCATTTTTCACCGATGGTTTTAAAAGTTTCTTCAATCTGTTCGTCATTTTGGACGTTACAAGGCTCAAAAATACTCGGGTTGAGAGGTTCTGTCAGTTCTCTAACTTTTTTTTCAAAACGTCCTTTTTCGTCCGGTAAATAAGTAACTCCCAGATTTGCTCCAGCCTCGTGTAACTGTTGAGCGATCCCCCAGGCGATCGAACGATTGTTAGCAATTCCAGTTACCAGAGCATTTTTGCCAGCCAAATTTAGCATAATATTGCGACGATCTCATTCAATGTTACAATGACCTGTTAAAGTCTAAGTATATATACCAGTCGAGCTGAGGCAGAGAGCAAAATTTGCTGTCAAATAGTTTCGCTAGAGCTAAACTCTAAACTATACTGTTAGTATTTTCTCTTAGAGCTTAGATAAAATGAGCGATTAACTTTGACTTCCCTCGCTCGGCCGACTGCGGAAGTATCAACAAATAATCGTATCATCATGCGGGGTAAATCGTAACTCGCACCAATTAAAACCTCACCTTTACTGGCAACTATCCGAATTTTAAGTAACAGACTATTTTTGGGTCGATCGGATATAATCAAGCAAAAATTTGCTTACTTAACCATTTTGGATTAGTTCAAAAATAATATATATCGGAGAAGTTAGTTAAGAAAATTTTAATCGATCTTGAAATAAAGACACAAAACTGCTGTTGTTGCTACTTTTTAAAACAAGCCGATGAAAAATGAAAAAAGACTAAAAAATTAGCTCGGACTAAAATAATACTCAAAATAATGTAAATTTTTTAAATCAAAGTGAACGTAATGAAACTATCAGTGACCCAAGAAGATCGATCTTTAGCAGAGGTTTTTCGAAAAATAGGAAGTGACGGCTTTCCTCCTGTTGTAGAAAATTTCGAGCGGGGTAAAACAATCTTTTTTCCAGGAGATCCCGCCGAGAGAGTTTATTTTTTGCTTAAAGGAGCGGTAAAATTATCGCGAGTCTACGAAGCCGGAGAAGAAATAACCGTATCCTTGTTGAGAGAAAACAGCGTTTTTGGCGTACTCTCTTTAATAACCGGACAAAGAAGCGATCGCTTCTACCATGCAGTAGCATTTACACCAGTAGAACTACTTTCGGCCCCGATCGATCGCGTCCAAAAAGCCCTTCACGATAATCCAGAATTATCGATGTTAATGTTACAAGGCCTTTCTTCGCGAATTTTACAAACAGAGATGATGATTGAAACTTTAGCTCATCGCGATATGGGTTCTAGACTAGTTAGTTTTTTATTAATTTTATGTCGGGATTTTGGCGTTCCTACAGCAGATGGAATTAGAATCGATCTAAAACTATCTCACCAGGCGATCGCAGAAGCGATTGGCTCTACTCGCGTCACCGTAACTCGCCTTTTAGGAGAATTGCGCGCTAAAGATACGATTTCAATTCACAAGAAAAAAATTACCGTTCATAACCCAGTGGCTTTTTCTCAGCAGTTTACCTGATAAAATTTATCGTTTCCCGAATCGATTTTGAAAGCGACTTTTTAAAAATAATTTTTTTCGGAGCTAAGCGACGTGATTAATGCTTATATCCTAATTGCAGCAATTCTTTTGTTAGGAGGGTTAATTGCTGTATTAGGAGATATTTTAGGGAGCAAAGTAGGAAAAGCAAGGCTGAGACTGTTTAATCTTCGTCCGCGTCGCACGGCAATGTTAATCACTGTGATGACAGGATTTTCGATCTCCGCTTTTACCCTGGGGATTCTTTTTACTTTAAATAAATCTTTGCGCCAAGGAATTTTTGAATTAGACACAATTTTAACTAAACTAAAAAATACTCGCTCGGATTTAGAAAAGACTCAATTGCAAATCAAACGAGTAGAATCGGAATTACTACAAGCAAAAAATCAAAAACAAGCAATAGAAAAAAATTTAGCTCTGACCGACCGCAATTTTCAAGAAGCTAGAAAACAACTTAAAAATGTCTCTTTAAAAGCCGATAGTTTGCGGGATGAGGTCGATTCTCTTTTAGCGGAAAAACAACAGCTATCTCAGCAAAGAGAAAATTTAAAACAACAAATCGATCGACTAAAAAATGAAATCACTCGTCAAAATTCACTTTTAGCTACTAGCGAAAATAAAATTAAAGAACAAGACCGTATTATTAAAGATAAAGAACAACTTTTAATTACGTTGGAACGACAACAAATCAGCTTGCAAGCAGAAATTGAAGAGCGCGATCGAATTTTGCAAGTTAGAGAAATTAAACTCAAACAAGTTGAAAGAAAATTTAATTTTTTAGACCGACAATTAGACCAATACTATCAAAATTTCAGAGAAAAAAATATCGCTCTTTTTCGCGGTCAAATCTTAGCTTTTGCAACTGTTAATATTAGCTCGCCAGAAAATACTAGCAGAGTTATCGAACGCATCCTTCAAGAAGCAAATTTAAGAGCAATTCAAGCGATAAATCCGACTGAATTTGCTAAAAATAAACCGATTTATCGAAAAATAATTATCATCGATCCCGAGCGAATTAAAAATATAATCGAACGAGTTCGCGACGGGGAAGAATACGTGATTAGAATTCTCAGCGAAGGCAATTATGTCGAAGGAGAACGAGAAATAAAAGTTATCGCTGATGTCGTACCCAATCGTAAAATATTTGACGGAGAACAAACTGTTGCTAGCATAAGTTTGGAATCTAACAATCTCAATCCCCAGGAAATCAGACAAACTATCGATTTACTTTTGTCAATTTCTCGCGTCCGCGCTCGTCGTTCTGGTATGCTAGGAACTGTCGAAGTCGAAGATGGTAATTTTGAGATTGTTTTTAATTTTTTTGAGGAATTGAAAAAGTCAGAAAAAACTCCCACGGCTATTAAAGCAGTCGCGATCGACCCAACTTACGCAGCAGGCCCTCTAAAATTACGTTTAGTCGCGCTTCGAGATGGGGAAATATTATTCAGTACATAATTTGAATTTTTGCAAAAATATAACCTCGATCGGACAATTTATAATAATTTTCCAAAAAACTAGTGTCGAGATCTTCTAATTTCTTAATTGCGATCGAATTTAATTTATTTTAGTAAATTTTTTTTTCATTTTTGTATGTTATCGGCCAAAATGTGAATCAAATTTACTCCCCTCAAAAATTATTAATCTTGCAAACATTTATTACAACAAAAACAACTTTGCAGAAGATTTTAAAATAATAAGGTTAATCAAACCGTTTTAGCTTTAAAAATTAGTTTATAAGCCAAGTTTGCTGCAAAATATTAAAATGAATCAAGATATTTCCCGTCGCACTTTTTTAAATCGATCGCTAGCTGGAATTGTCGTAATTGGTTTTGACTTAAAATTACGTCGTTGGATAACCAAAACAGATCCCACAGAAGCAATATTAGCTGAGGATTTTCCAGAATTAGATGGGGAATTACTAACTGAGAATATCAATTACGCTAACGAAGATTTTGGTGGGATTATTTCAAAATCGGCGATCGCTGTTTTATTGCCCGGTTCGCAAGATGATATTGTTAAATTAGTTCGCTTTGCCAGTAACCATAGAATTAAAGTAGCACCTCGAGGAAGGGGTCATTCTACTTTCGGACAAAGTCAGGTTGATGCGGGTATTGCGATCGATTTATCCAGTTTAAATCGAGTTCGAGAAATTAATGCTAGCGAGGTTTTAGTCGATGCTGGTGCGACTTGGTTGGATGTTTTAGAAGCAACTTTAAAATTCGATCGCACTTTACCAGTATTAACAGATTACCTCGGTTTGAGCGTCGGCGGAACTCTTTCAGTTGGTGGATTGGGAGGTCAAAGTTTTCAATATGGCGCGATCGTCGATAATGTGGTTGAATTAGAAGTTATTAGCGGCAAAGGAAATTTAATAACTTGTTCGCAAGATCGCAATGCTGTAGTTTTTGAATCAATTAGATCTTCTTTAGGGCAATTTGGTATTATCGTAGGGGCTCGTCTGCGTTTAATTCCCGCTCCAAGTAAAGCAAGGATTTATAATTTAGTTTATAAAAATCTGGCAACTTTTACCGAAGACCAACAATTAGCGATCGAAGATAAAAGATTTGATTCTGTTGAAGGTTCTATTCTACCGGACGATCGAGGTGGATGGCTGTATATTTTAGAAGCGGCTAAATATTTTAATCCTGGTAACGAACCAGACGACGATCGCCTTTTAACTGGTTTATCTTTTTTACTCGGCAAAGAAAGGATTGAAGATAAGAATTATTTCGATTTTATCAATCGTTTAGAGCCTGTGGTAAACAATTTAAAAGAAGATGGTTTGTGGGATATACCTCATCCCTGGATCGATCTTTTTTTACCGGCCGATCGAGCTGTTGATTTTATCGCAGAAGTTCTAGATAATTTAAATCCAGCCGATATTGGCTATTCTACCGGATTAATTTTACTCGATAGGCTCGAGCGCGACAAATTTCACTCGCCTTTTTTGATTACCCCCAATAGCAAACAGTTTTTCTTATTTTCTTTACTGCGGGCTGCTACTAACGATAGTATTGGGGTTGAAGCGATGCTCGAAGCCAATCAAAAATTATACGAGCGATGTATTGCAATTGGTGGCAAAATATATCCGAATAAATCGATCGCAATGCATCCAATTTACTGGCAACAACATTATCAATCTCTATGGTATGCTTTTGTTGCCCATAAATCCCGTTTCGATCCGGCCAAAATTTTAACTCCCGGACAGAATATATTCTAATGGGGGTGGAGAGACTTGAACTCTCACGACCTTGCGGTCAACAGATTTTAAGTCTGCAGCGTCTACCATTCCGCCACACCCCCTAATTTTGGTTGCGAGTATTTTTTTTACCCACAAAATATAATGTTACTAGCAAGTTCGAAATTATGCAAGAAAAAAAGCAAAATTGTTAACATCTCGAATCAATTCGCGCTAGAGGCTAAAATAGTTGAGAGCAGAATGTCAAGCTAATTTTTACCGAGCAAATTTAAAATTATGCCATTTCTAGACAGTATTCCCTCTCTAAACGAGTTATTGATTCCATTAATGTATTTAGTCTTAGCCGGATCTTACCTGCTAGTATTTCCGGCGATAGTCTATTTTTACTTAAACTCGCGCTGGTACGTTGCCAGTTCCTTCGAGCGTGGCTTTATGTATTTTATGATGTTTTTCTTCTTTCCGGGAGTATTGCTATATAGTCCCTTTTTAAATTTCCGTCCCAAACGTCGCAAAATTGAAGCATAAAATAAAATAAATCGCAAGAGGGTGTCGGGAATTATTTGTTCTCGACACCTTAAAATATAAAAAAAAGTTTTTAAAGATTGTAAAAAAATGAGAAGAATAGATGCGATCGCCATTACTTTCGGTTTTTTTGTCGCGGGTTGGGTTATTTACCTAGTCGTGCAAAGATTTGGGGTAGATACAATACAAGCAGGTATTTGGACTCAATTTGTTTTGATAGGAGGTTTGTTTGTTTGGACGCTAACTTATCTATTTCGTTTCTCTCAAGGAAAGATGACTTACAACCAGCAGCTCAAAGACTATCAAGATGCTGTGTTGCAAAAACGCTTGGAACAGATGACACCCGAAGAATTAGAAAAGTTGCAAGCAGAAGCAGAAGCAGAAAAGAAATCTTAATTTCTTCTTGATTATTGGGTATTAATTAAATGTAGTTGGTATTTTGGCATTCATACAGATCGCGAAAGAATATCAAATGACCTCGGTTTCAGAATGCTTTAAAAACCTGCGAGAAGCTGGTAAATGCGCTTTAATACCCTTTATAACCGCTGGAGATCCAGATTTAGCAACGACGGCCAAAGCACTGCGAATTTTAGACAAATCTGGGGCAGATATCATCGAATTGGGAGTACCTTATTCCGATCCTCTCGCAGACGGCCCGACAATTCAAGCAGCCGCAACTAGAGCTTTACAAAAAGGCGTAAAATTAGAAGATGTCTTAACAATAGTTAAAGATGTCTCGCCGGATCTAAAATCTCCGATCGTACTTTTTACTTATTACAACCCGATTTTTTACCGAGGTGTCGAGTCATTTCTCAAACAAATAGTAGCTGCTGGTGTTAAAGGTTTGGTAGTGCCAGATCTGCCCCTAGAAGAAGCTCACACCTTGATTAAACCTGCGGCCGAAGTTGGCATCGAAGTTATCTTATTAGTAGCCCCTACCAGCCCTAAAGACAGGATAGAGGCGATCGCTACTCAATCTCGAGGCTTTATTTATTTAGTCAGCGTTACTGGGGTTACCGGAATGCGATCGCAAGTAGCAACTGGAGTCGAAGATTTACTCAAAAATTTGCGCGATCTCAGCGATCGACCCATCGGAGTTGGTTTCGGTATTTCTAGTCCCGAACAAGCTCTAAAAGTCAAGCAATGGGGTGCTGATGGGGTTATTGTCGGGAGTGCTTTTGTTAAACGTTTGGCAGAAAATTCCCCTGAAGCTGGTTTGGCCGCGATCGCTGAGTTTTGTCAAAGTCTTAAAGAGGCAATTACTTAAATGTATTGTCTAAGGTATTTTGCAAGTTATCTCCGGTCGAATATCGATCGCTGGCTGTAATTTCACCGATTAATTCTGGATCTGAATTGATACACTCGCGCTTATCTACATATTGACACACGCGAGCGTACAATCTGGCTCGAGATCCCATTTGTCCTGAAGAAAATTTAACTTGACCTAATTTATTAATCTCTACTTGACAAACTGGACAAACTTGACAATCTTCCCGATCTATATTTTTTTTAGTATTCATTTTAAATCAATTGCCTTATTTTATCTTCGTTCGGCTTTCCGCATATATTATCCTTGAATTTTGTCAAGGCAAACGTTAATATTGTTTACATATTGTAACAGTGTTGTTAATAATTTTTTAGATCGATCGTGCCCAATTTATTAGAATCAACTCGAGAATACTGGCGAAAGTTAGATGAATTAGAAGCTGCTTATTATAACGGAGAAGTGTCGATTGAAGAGGTCGATCGACAAGTAAAGCAATTAATGGCAGAATTAGGTAGAGAAAGACGGATCGTGTTTTCTGCGATCTGGAATAATATCGGTCGTATAATTCAAGAGCGTCAAGAAACTATTATTGGTTTATTTTTAGTTTTGACGGTAACATATGCTTGGCTTGCGATCGAATTTTGATAGGTAGCAAAAGCTACAGAAACTATACCTAGATTTAAAATATTTTGTTAAGATGCAACTTCTCAACTTTAATTTGTAATGCAATTAATTGCCAAAAAGCTTGCTATTTCCGACTAAGTGAGTTTTAAACTAAATCTTTTTTTTGGGTTTGAGAAATCGGATTAGCTCGATTTTCTAGTTGTGGCATATTTTTTATTGGTATAGCTCGATAAAACTTGATTGACTGTTTCGATTAAGTGATTGCAAGAAAATGGCTTAGTTACGTAAGCGACAGCCCCTAATGTTTTGGCTTTCATTTTATCAAATTCTTTGTTTTGAGAGGTTAACATAATTACAGGAATATCTTGTAATTTTGTCGAGTTTTTGATTAGTTTAAGCAATTTATAGCCTCCTACATTAGGCATTTTGATATCCATAATAATTATGTCGGGATTGTGTCCTTCTAACAAAAACATGACACCTTTGAGAGGATCTGTATTGCCAATTACTTGATAACCTGCTAAAGAAAGAGAACGAGCCACTATTATCTGTATCGTTTGACTGTCATCTATACAAAGTACTTTAGGTTTCCTAGAAACTTTACTAGGGCTTGGAGTTTTGGGATCGATAAACATTACATTTTTCATGATATTATTGCTCTAAATATAGTTATTTTTGATGAGAAAGTTTTTTTCAACTTTTTTTAAATCCCGTAGTTTTGCAGGAAATATACTTTTTTATTATTTGGTTGATTTGTTTCTATAAATTAACCCTTAAAAGTTACAAAGTCGTGTCGAAAGTGGTGACAAAATTGTGACATTCAACGAAATTAAGTAAGTATTTTTAGAGTAACCGATCGCGGCTAATTTTTTTGACAAAGAGTAGATTGTAACTAAGTTTTGCTATCAATAATATAACCGATTGGATTAATAATCTTTTTGAGAGCGATCGAAGTTTTAGCGATAAATATGTAAGCAAAGTTTTGTATATTGACAGGTTTTTTAGGAAAAAAATGATTTTAAGCCGAGTTTTTCTGACAAATCTTGGTAAATACGTCTATATGCTTGAATATCTCGCTGCTAATTTCTAAAATAGTAAAATTAGAGATACAGACTGATTTTTTTGCTACCATCGTGGCTGAATGTAGGCTATAAATATATGACTGCAAAAAAAAAGCCCGTACTGGTCGATTGTTCCCCGGAAAATAGTATCGATCGCATTTTACCCCGCAAAGCTGTATTTTCTAGCCGCAAACTGGGTTGGAAAGATCTGTTATTAGAATACCATCGTCAGCCTAGCGGAGAATATCAGGAAGTTTACAGTCCCGGACATGGTATTGTTATTATTACCAAAATCGAGAAGCAAAATCAGATCGAAACATTTTTTGAAAGTAAAATTTACAAATCTCCACTCAGAGTAGGAGATGCGGCCATAGTTCCAGCTAACATTATACATAAAGCTGGTTGGCACGGCGAAAGAGAATTAATTTCGATCGGATTCGATCGGCAAATTTTTGCAACTACAATAGAAGATACCGCTAAATTCGATCGAGCTACTTTAATACCTCAATTACCAGTTTGCGATCCTTTAATTGCTCAAATCGGATTAGCATTAAAAACTGCGATCGAAAATAATGCTAACAGTCGTCTTTATGTCGAGACGATGACTAATGCATTAGCAGTTCACTTATTACAATATTATTCTACAGAGCGACCTATTTTAAAAGAATATAAAAGTGGTTTATCCCGCAGAGATCTCAAAAAAGTAGTCGATTATATTGAGGCTAATTTAGACTTAGATCTAAGTTTACAAGATTTAGCCAATCTCGTCCATATCAGTCCCCATTACTTTTCTAGCCTCTTCAAGCAGTCAACAGGACTAACACCTCATAAATACGTAATTAAAACTAGAATAGAGCTGGCTAAGACTTTACTATTACAACGAAAAACTACAATAGCAGATATTGCTAAGACTGTCGGTTTTGCCAATCAAAGTCATCTCAACCTACATTTTAAGCGTCAAGTTGGAGTAACACCAAAACAATTTGCTCGAAGATAATTAGATCTTACAAAAAATCGGAAGAATTTAGAAGACAGAAAATTCTCGATCTTGGATACTAATAATAAATAAGCTTATATTTGTCTGAATTTAAGCATAGTAATACATCCATAATAAGGAAAATAAATTATGACGGTAATAACTTCATCACCAAAACAAAAAAAATTCCCCCACGGCCCGAAAAATCCAGCTTTAATTCAAACACTTAAAGGAATTTTTGCTCCTTTTAAATCTTTAGAAGTTAACTATCAAAAATATGGCGACATTTATAGCGGTAAAACAATCGGCTTTCCTTCTTTCGTAGTTTTAAGCAATCCTCAAGCAATTCAAGAATTATTTACAGCCGATCCGAACTATTTTGACATTGGCAAAGGAAATTGGACGATAAAACCTTTGTTAGGAGAACATTCTTTAGTTTTATTAGACGGTCAAAAACACGCAGAAACTCGTAAATTATTAATGCCTCCTTTTCATGGCGAAAGAATGAAAAGTTACGGTCAAATAATTATCGATACGACTCAAAATGCGATCGCCGACTGGGAAATTGACAAACCTTTTATCTTGCGAGAATACACTCAAGAAATTTCTTTGCGAGTTATTATTAAAGCTATTTTTGGCTTAAATCGAGGTGAAAAATACGATCGACTCGTTCAGCTTTTAACATCTTGGCTGGATATATTTAATTCACCATTAAAATCGGCATTTTTGGTATTACCCTGGTTGCAAAAAGACTTGGGTGGTTTGACTCCTTGGAGTAGATTTATTAAAGAAAAAGAGTCGATCTACGCTATTTTAACTGAAGAAATTAACCAAAGAAGAAATAATCCTGAAATGCTCGGCGAAGATATATTGAGTTTGATGCTTTCGGTACGAGATGAAGGGGGTAATCCGATGGAAGATCGAGAGATAAAAGATGAATTAATGACAATGTTATTTGCGGGTCACGAAACTACTGCTAGTAGTTTAGCTTGGGCTTTTTATTGGATACATTATCATCAAGATGTCAAAGAAAAATTGCTAGCAGAAATGAATGCGATCGAAGATTTTTCCGATCCTAATGCTATTGCTAAACTTCCTTATTTAAGTGCGATAGTTTCAGAAACTTTGCGAATTAATCCGGTGGTATTATTTACCTTTGGTAGAATATTGAAAAAACCATTAGAGATGATGGGATATAGTTTTGAACCTGGAACTATGTTAATTCCTTGTATTTATTTAACCCATCGTCGCGAAGATATTTATCCCGATCCAGAAAGTTTTAAACCAGAAAGGTTTTTAGAAAGACAATATTCTCCATACGAATATTTACCCTTTGGTGGGGGAAACCGTCGCTGTTTGGGATATGCTTTTGCACTGTTTGAAATGAAATTAGTAATCGCCACTATTTTATCTAAAGTAGAATTAGAATTGCTCGATCGACATCCTTTAAAATCTTCTCGTCGCGGTGTAACTTTTACTCCTTCTGGTGGTGTAAAAATGGCTTTAAAATCGGTTTATTAGGAGTATTTTTATTAGAAAAATTGGGTCAGAATCGATCCGATTTTTCTTTTTTTATGACAATTTTATTTTTCAAAAGCAAGCAGCAATATAGCCGTACAAAATTAGATTAGGACAAGTAAAGTTATTGGCTCGCAAGTAACGAGTAAAGAGTAATGAGTAGATTCAAGAATTTACCTCTAGAGTTTAATAAAAAAATGTCTTAAAACTTTTGCGTAATGCTATAGAATTGAATTTGTAAATTAGTTCGTTAGTTTTAAATTGGTATAACAAATAAAATGTTTCAACTTCTAACTTCTGTACTGAAGTACCATGGTACGTCCCTACTCCCATTCTTGTAAGTTTTTAAACCAATTTCGCATTAAATAAATCATTTGTTCGCTGCGTTTTTCAAAATTAGCGGCAATAACGATTAAAACTATTCCAGCGATTAATCCGATTATCCATTTTAAAAAAGAATAGGTAAAACTTAAGACAATTAAATGATAAAAAACAGTCAAAATAAAAGTAATCGTACCGACAAATAAAAACGCTCTAATTCTTAAACCCAATCCGGCAAAAATTGCCGTTAAACTAATAATACTAGGTACGATTCCGCCTCGATCTTGATGGAAAAGCAAAGCGATCGAACAAACAATTCCAATGCCTAAAATCCGCAAATAATGGCGACTTTTTTTATTTTTAGGTTTAATTAAAATTGGATCGAATTGGGCGATATAAAGCAGAGCAAAAGAGAAAATAAATCCATAAAAGAGGATATCTGTCAAGTTATTTTCTAAGCCGAAACGAGCGATCGCCCCCGATAAAAAGCCAACAGTGAGATAACTCCAACGGATATTTTGTTGCGCGATCGCGATGCGTCCGTAAAAAACAGCAACAGCAACTAAACTAAGATAAGAAATATTATCGGCAGTAACGATAACGGTAGCGGCAGGAAGCACTAAACTGGTACGATGCCAGGGTGTAGGTTGCCATCCCCAAGTTTGCCAAGGCATTTGATAAATAAATAGTGCCACCAAACATACTATAATTACTCTCCAAGGGTCGATAACGCTCATTTGCTCTAAGACTAAACGAGCATATACGGTAGTAGCAATTATTTCTACTATGCCGACATATACCCACCAGGAAGAAGCTTTATTGGTGGTATTTCTACCCTGTATTAAAGCATAAGCTGCTAAAACGAAGCTTACCGCAATACTGAGAGGAAACAGACGGGAGTCACTTTCAACAGCAATACCACCAGCGATAATTTTCAGGATACTACCTAAGACCCAATGTATGTGAGCGACGATCGTAATTTCTTGTAGACTTAGTTCAAAAATACTATTTTGCTGGCGACTGCGCCAAAACCAGACAAAAAGACGATAAAAAAGTGCGATCGCAGCGGCTACCATTGCTAAAATCGTGATACCATCGGCAATACTTCCACCAGACGACTGTATCATTCGATAAATAACTAACTCGTAGCATCCGCAAGTAATACCAACAATAGAAAAGTAACTTATACTTTTGCCAAATGCATAAGTATCGCTATTTTTGGTTTTCTCTATTTCCATGTAGCGACTTGCTGCGAAAATACCCGTAATACCAGCAGCTAAAGTTAGCCATCCAGTATTGGCGGTAAAATAGTTCCATCGCCAAGCAATACTGATGAGAAGATAGATTATTGGTAGCGATCGCACTGAGAATAGATCTAGTAAGAGATATTTTTTTCTCGATACTAATAAACTCAGTATTGCCAAGAATATATTAGCAGTTGCCAGTTCTAAATTCGAGCCTCCAGCGATTAAAATACTTCCGGTAACGCTAGACTCGATCGCCCAAGCGAAAGCATATATACTTTTATTGTCAGGTTGTTGCCAATAACGATAAGCGATCGCGCTAGCAATTAAAATAGGTGCGACTACATATTGCCAAGGATAATTATCTAGATAAAAATTACTTGCGGTAAGGTAATTAAGGGTTAAGCTAAATAACTCTATTACGCAGAGACAATATCCCCAACCATCGGATGCTTTTAAATATATATTTGCTAAACTGCTATTTTTTCTGAGAAGATATTTCCCCAAACCGGATAAAATAATTATCGCGATCGCACCGAGTAAATACCAATTTCCTAAAGATATTTTCTCCCCAAGTAAAGCGATTATAAAAGCGATACCGACACCTAAATTAATGCTCGCTATTTCGATATTTTGAGTCGAGCGACTGTTAACTAACATCCAGCCAGTAGCCACATTCATCGCTAATAATTTTATTGCCGTTGCCGGCCAGATTGTTAACAATAATAAGCCAGTTATTCCCAAACAAGCAAACCAAATTAGATTGACAATTCTTTCTTGTTCGGATTTAAATAAAATTCCGCCAGCAATTATCAAAGGTGCGGCAATAAATTGCCAAGTATAATCATCTAAATATAATAGAGTTCCTGGGAAGTAATTTATACTTGAAATTGACAATTCTGAGATACAAATAAAATAACCCCAACCTTCTGCAGCTTGGGCATATATATTTGCCAGACTGTTATTTTTTTCTTCGAGATATCTGCCTAAAAACCATAAACCAACGAGCGCGATCGCACCGAGTAAATACCAATTTCCTAAAGATATTTTCTCCCCAAGTAAAGCGATTATAA
>CAYWIH010000052.1:20862-22802 GCA_964458305.1 uncultured bacterium
ATAATTGTTGCGATCGCGCCGAGTAAATACCAATTTCCTAAAGATATTTTCTCCCAGAGTAAAGCAACAAAAAAACTCAAACCAAAACCAATATTAATTATGGCTAGTTTTAAATCTTTTAGATAACGAATATTAACTAACATCAAACCAGTCGCAACACTCAAAGCAAACAATCTTATTTCTAATGGCTGCCAAATAGTTAAAACTTGTACTGCGATCGCGCTTAAACTACTCAACCAAACTGCATTTATTCTTCTTTCTTCTTCTACTCGACTGGCTACTAATGTTAAAGTAACCGGAGTTAGCAACCAAGGTAAACCCCATAAAAAAGTTTGATTTGCTTCAACCAAATTAGGAACGTAATCTAACAAGAAAAGGTAAGTTATACTAGCTATTATTAAACCAATATACCAACAACTTTCCCACCATATTTTCTGGCTTTCTCTTTGTCTTTTGAGAGTTGAAAATAATAATTCTGCTGCCATCAAAATTATGAATATATTTACCCAAACTAGGTTACTTAAATTAGGAAACCACCAAGCGATCCAAGCAGCGATCGTAGATATTCCTAAAATATGAGTAAAATAGACTAAACCAATTCTAATAGGACTGCAAAGAGTAGAAAGATAAAATAAAGTAGCAGTAGAAAGGAAAAGATTGAAAGATCTTGTCATTGGATTTTCAAGACTCATACCTGTCAAGAATATTCCGAAAATTAATATTACCCATTCGCCAAAAATAGCTAGATCTGGTTTCTCTTTACGCTGCAACCATTTTGTCATTAAAACACAGCAGATTAGATAAGGAAATAAACTGAGACTGTATAAAGTGTATGATGGATAAGCCGCAGAATTAGTAAGAGAATTAAAAGCTGCGATCGCGCTCGATCTTAACTGCGAAGGAATCAAAGATCCTAATAATAAATATGTTTGCAAACCGAGGGCAAATATTGCTAATAAATCTCGACGCAACCAATTTTCTTGTAACTGTCTGAAACAATATTCTATTGCTAAAAAACTTATAATAGTTGCTTGCCAAGGAATTGCTTGAAACAGCGAAACTAACCAAGCTATAAAAATTAAAATAGTGCCAATTTTTGCCGAATTTTCCTCGATCGAACTTTTCTCTGCTTCTTTTTCCTTGGTTAACAACCAGCCACACATCCCAATAGCTAATCCTAATTGCTCGATCGGGAGGGAGACAATAAAAATACCTCTTATTAATAAAACCGTCAACGAAAATATGATTAATCCTCGATTTAGTTTAATTTGAAACCTATCTTGAGATAATTCTTTGCTGTCAAGAAAAGACAGGGTAAAAGTAGTGCCGATCGCACCGATATATATTGCTACTACAGCTAAATTCTGATAAGTCCAACCCCAGTGAAGATAAGATAGTAAAAGGAAGTTTAATAATAAAGCTAAATTTTGTTTGGGTTTGTTTTTAGTTAGATAAATTACTGTCAAACTAACCGATGCGATCGCTATTACTAACCATCCAAAAAAATTGTTCCATAAATTTAAACTATCGATCGCCCAAAAATTGAGAGGTATTAATAACACGGCGATCGTTTCTAAAGTAATTGCTGTTAATTTTAAAGAATCTTGTTTTTCTGCCCAAAAAGCAACTCCCCAGAAAACCAGGGTATAACTCCATAAAACCATATATTGCCCCGCAGCAGGGAATCTTTCCCACTGAGTCGCAGCTAATACCCCTGAAGATACCATTACCAAGAATACGCCTAAAAAGAGCAGCCAGCGTATGCTAAATTCATCTTTGAACGATCGCCATATTTCGACGATAAATAACGATCGATCCTCTGTCGGGGTTTCTATTTCCAAACTTCGATCGCTACTTTGATAAGTTGGGGTTTCTATTTCCAAACTTCGATCGCTACTTTGATAAGTTGGGTTTTCTATTTCCAAACTTCGATCGCTACT
>CAYWIH010000052.1:22902-30671 GCA_964458305.1 uncultured bacterium
TTGATAAGTTGGGTTTTCTATTTCTGAGGTTCGATCGCTACTTTGATAAGTTGGGTTTTCTATTTCTGAGGTTCGATCGCTACTTTGATAAGTTGGGGTTTCTGTTTCAAATGTTCGATCGCTACTTTGGTTAATAAATGTTTCTTGTTCTGCTTTAGTTAAAATATCTTGTTCTAAACTAATAATGGTATTCTGGGTTACTGGTTTTGGTTGTGGTTCTGGGATAAGACAAGATAAATGATTTTGTGCGATCTCTTCGATCGTTTTTTCGCTAATTAATCCCAAATTGAGCCAAATATCTAAACCCTTTAAAAGTTCGCTACTATTGCTTTTAAGTATTAAATCTATATGTATTGGCCGATCGGATTCCGGTAACATTTTATAAATTACAGTCAAGACAATCTTTATTTATTTAATTAAAGCACTGGTTGTAAATATTTTCATCATTGTGTGTTCCAGTTATCAAACTGTGCGGCTATTTATTGCAGCCATTTTATCTACTATTCTTCATCAATTATTTTTTTTAGCTATATTGAGAAGTTTTGAAATTATTTTTAGATTAAATATATCCTTTGTTTTAGTTGTAATTAAGCTACAGGAAAAATCGCAAGATAAATATAATAAAAAATATAAAAATTGCTGCTGAAACTGCGAAACCAATCCAAAAAGCTGTTAAATTTCCGTACTTGAATATTATTGTGTCAAACAAAAAGACAACAACAGAATATTTGAGATGAAAAATAAATTTATTTTTCTCAGCTGCAGAATATTTGTCGGTTGCTATAGTTTCATTCGGCATAAATTTAGTTGGAATACTTTTTAAAAACATTTCGAACGTATTTTTACTTATTTGTCTTTCCAGTGGAAACATAATAAATCTAATAACTGAATATCCAGTAAAAAAACCTAAAATAGTCGAGATTATAATAAAGAATGGATGAAGCATAATATGTATTGTTCTTGTCTCGTTCTATAAAAATTAATTCATTGGCAATTATTTTACTAGATTCGAGCGAGTTTTTTCCGGCTAATTATTAATTTATACGGTTCGATATATCTAAGGATTATGAATGACAATGTATCTAGATTACAAACAGCAATACAAATAAAAGACAAAGACTAAAAATTATACTGACGATCGCAAAAAAAATCCAAAAACTAGTAAAATTACCAAAAAATAGAATTAATATATCAAAAAAAAATATAAAAGAGAAATATTTAAGTTTTAAGATTATTTTTTTTAGCTTATATTTATAGAAAATTTCAGTTCCCATAAGTATTTCAGTAGAGATGATTTTAGCAGTTAAAAAAGCTAAAACATTCAAAATTAAACCGATAATTTGCTGAAACATAATATTTATTTTATTCTCTATAAACTAATATTTGGGCAATCTTTTGACTCAATTCGATCGAATATATTTTAGTAAGGATTTCCTCTAAAGTTACGACAAATCTTTCTAACTCCTTTTTTGTTAACTCGATCGAGATTGTATTTAGTCGATATAAAAAGAAAGCGAGCGAACGATTGTAGAAGATACTTTTGAAATATCTCTTGTTTTATCATTTTGGTTGAAAATTAGATGATAATAAAAAAGCGATAACAAATCCAACCACTGACTAATAATATAATCGGTAATATAAAAGCTGCTGTTGCTTCCGATAAATTTAAAATTTGAGTACAACCAGAATATAAAGTAAGAACTGTATAACAGCTAGCAAAAACAACAAAAACGATCGCGATACTCCCAGATAAAGATAAGCCGTTAATTAATCCGAGAAAACCCAAAGGTAAAACAGATGCACCAGCCACAAAAATAGTTTTAGGAAAATCGTTAAAACCGACGAAAATTAAACGTGCGATCGAAGTTAAAATTACTAAACTAAGAAAGGGTATAAAACCGAGGATTGCTAAATTTAAACTAGAAAAATTACTCGAAATTGTTCCATTAAAATACATTCCCAAAACAAAACCCAGATCGGCAAAGATTCCATAAAAAATACCGAGATAAATAGCTTCTTTTTCTTCTAGACGGGCAAAAAATGGCAAAAGTTCGCCGACAGGATTAAAAATAAAAGTAGTAAAAGGTCGGAATATATTAGCGATCGAATTACGAAGCGAAGATACTATCCTACCAGTCAGATTTAAATTTTTTAGCGTATCTCTTGCCAACTTATAACCGCTAGCATCGTTTTTATTTTGAAATATTTTGGCCGCCGATCGCAAATCTGAAATTGCCTTTGAAGATTCTTGTAATTCATCGTAAGCTAAAGCACGATGATAATAAGCCTCAGCATAATCGTTAGCAATGTTAATTGCTTCAGTATAAGCTTCAACAGCAGCAGCAGCATAACCGAGACGGTAGCGCGATCGACCTCGATAATAATAAGCCAGATCCGAACTAGAATCGAGTTTTAATAATTCTTCGCAGTCTCTCAATACCCCGCGATCGTCCCCCAGTCGGTAACAAGTTTCCACTCTTTTTTGATAAGCACTGGCAAAATCAGCTTTAAGCTCGATCGCTCTCGTAAAATTATCCAATGCCCCTCGATAATCCCGTTCTAAAGATAATTGAATCCCCCGAACGTAAAAATCTTGATAAGTATCCCTAGTTGTATCCTCGGTAGCTTGATTGTTAGAATTTATATCGCCTTCAAAAGAATCCCGAAGCACTTGATAAGCGATCGCGATCGATTTAAATTTTTCTGCCGACTCGGGATTATTGGGATGCAAATCAGGATGATACTTTCTAGCTAGACGACGAAAAGCTGCTTTAATATCCTCTAAACTCGCAGTAGGAGACAATTCAAGAATTCGATAACAATCCTGTTTTACCTGCATTCGATCGCAATATCTACATTTCAATATCTATTCTTGTAGCACATGAAACCAAAATTTAAAGATACCCTCTCCTGGGAACAAGCACAAGTTTTGATGCAACCTACCTTTATTCGCGTCTTAGACAATCTTCGTAAAGAATTAGAACGATCTTCTTGGCAAGGAACTTATCAAGAAATTGAAACCCCCATCCCCGGATATCAATTATGTCTGAGTCGTAACGAGCGATCGATCGCAATAAATATCTGGGATTTATGTTTTCAAGTCTGTTTTCGCGATTATAATCTAGATCGGGTCGAAGGATCTCAAAATTCGATCGCCGCCACCCAATTAGTCGAAATCGATACCGATCTACTCGATGAAACAGGTAAAGCAGTAGATTGGCAAAGTTTGGAAACTAAAACCCAACATCTAGTAAAACAAGTATTTGCTAATTTACCATGAGTAGCGATAAATTACGGGACACCCAAATTAAAGCTGGAGCAATCTTTGCAGAAGATACCAAAATCCCCCTCAGTTTCGGCGACGATCGCATTAGCTTAAATATACTCAAAGAAGAAATATTATTATTCGATCGATCTCATTGGGGACTGATAAAATTAACCGGAGACGATCGCCAGCGTTTTCTCCACAACCAAACTACCAACAAGATCGAATCTCTCCAACCCGGATCGGGCAGCAATACAATATTTGTTAATTCTACAGGTCGAACTTTAGATCTGGTTACCGTATATCTCACTGAAGATGCCATTTTAGTTTTAGTTTCTCCTCAGCGTCGTCAGCAATTAATGGCATGGATGGATCGCTATTTATTTCCCATGGATAAAGTAGAATTAGCCGATCTTACCGACGATTTTGCTATTTTTACCATAGTAGGCGATCGCTGCGACAATCTCTTAAAAAAATTATCCCTAGAATCTTTAATAAACCAGCCCCAAGCAACTCACTCCCTCCTCAAAATCAAAGATATTTCCACCAGAATCGCCGTAGGCAGCAGTCTCGGACTTCCCGGCTACAACTTTATCGTGCCTATTGACAAATCTGCAGAAATATGGTATGAACTGACAGAAGCGGGAGCGAAACCAGCAGGCGATCGAGTTTGGCAAAAATTGCGAGTCATACAAGGAAGGCCCGAGTGCGATCGAGAACTAACAGAAGAATACAATCCATTAGAAGCAGGATTGATGGATGCTATATCCTTCGATAAAGGCTGTTATATCGGACAAGAAACGATCGCCCGACTCAATACCTATCAGGGGGTAAAACAGAGGCTGTGGGGTGTAGAATTGCCAGAAGAAATAGCTCCAGGTGCGATCGTTACCCTAGAAGACGGTAAAGTAGGCAAATTAACTAGCTGCACTGAAATCGAACCGGGATTGTTTAGAGGTTTAGTTTACGTCAAAACTAAAGCAGCCGATGCCGGACAGAAAGTACGAATAGGAGAAGTCACAACCGAACTAATAAGTTTACCTTTCTTAAACCACAAATACTACATACCCTCAAAATAGGCATTTTTGCAAACATCTCTAACCAATCTTTCTATAATAATTGAAAAAGGGAAGTAACGAGGCAAACTAAAGGGATGTTGCAAGCAGAAAAGGGATATCATTATTGCGCTCACAAAACAAAAGAATTTGAAAAACTGCAAAGTAAATTGCGCGATCGCTCCTTGGGAATCGACTTATTTGATGGCGACGGTTGCGACATCTTAGTCGTGCCCTCCTTCAGCGTAGACCAAAGCGTAGCAGCCAAAGTATCGGGACTCCTCCACTACGAAGAAAGACTCTTATTTTCCCTAATTCGTTTGCGAAATCCCCACACTCGCACCATTTACGTCTCGGCCATACCACTTTGTCCGATAATTGTCGACTATTATTTACAATTATTACCCGGAATACCCTCATCCCACGCCCGTGCCCGTCTGCTTTTAACATCTACTTACGATGCTTCCCTCAAACCCCTGACCCAAAAAATATTAGAACGTCCTCGCTTGGTAGAAAGGCTCAAAAGATCCTTAAGACCCGGTAAATCTTACATGGTCTGCTACAATTCGACAATTTTAGAACAAGAACTATCCTTAAAATTGGGAATACCCTTACTCGCAGCATCTCCCAGTTTACTTTATTGGGGTTCTAAAAGCGGCTCTCGCGAAATTTTTGCCGAATCTAATATTCCCCATCCCGATGGCAGTATCAAACTTACCTCCATAGACGATCTAATCTTAGCCTCAGCTCAATTATGGGAACGTCAACCCCAATTAACAAGAATGGTAATTAAATTGAATGAAGGTTTTTCTGGGGAAGGAAACGCCATCTTAGACCTGCGAAAAATTCAAGATTATGCCCCAGGTAATGCCAGCCATTCCGACAGAGCAACCGCAATTAAAAACAGCTTGCCCTATTTACGCTTTCAAGCCCCTAACGAAACTTGGGAAAAATTCTCCAGCCGCATCCCCAAACTAGGCGCGATCGTCGAAGCATTTATCGAAGGAGAACAAAAAACATCCCCCAGCTTTCAAGGCTATATTACCCCCAACGGCGAAGTACAAGTTCTCTCTACTCACGATCAAATTTTAGGAGGCCCCGACGGTCAAATTTATCTCGGTTGTCGTTTCCCCGCAGCAGAAACCTATCGCCTGCAAATTCAAGAAATGGGCATTCGTGCCGGAATCGCTTTAGCTAAAAAAGGCGCGATCGAACGTTATGGGGTCGACTTTTTAGCAGTACGCAAATCGGATAATTCTTGGGACATTCAAGCGATCGAAATTAATCTTCGTAAAGGGGGTACTACTCATCCTTTTATGACTTTAAAATTCCTCACTAACGGTAACTACGATCGCAAAACTGGCTCTTTTTATTCCCAAGAAGATCGCGCTAAATATTACATCGCTTCTGATAATTTACAAAAGGAAAGTTATAAGGGATTGTTGCCAGAAGATTTAATGGATATCATTGCCAAACATAATTTACACTTCGATAGCAGCAATAAAACCGGCAGCGTATTTCATTTAATGGGTGCTCTTTCTGAGTTTGGCAAACTAGGTTTGACTTGTATTGGTAATTCTCTAGAAGAAGCTCAAGAATATTACGATCGCGTTGAAGAAGTTTTAGATAAAGAAAGTAAACTTTCCTTCGATTCTAATAGTAGTTTACCTATTACCTGGATTTGACTGAAATTCCTCCCAGAAGTCAGAAGATCCCTCTCGATCTTTTTCTTAAATACATAAACTTCTAATTTTGTCAAATTAAGTCATTTTCGTAGATTAAAACATCGCTTAGGCTAAATCGCCCTAATTTACCGCCAAGAAAATAATTCGATCGCAATTACAATACTTTCAAGCCTCTTTCTGAAAACAAGCAATATTTATCCAAAATAATATTTCTTTTTGAATTCTCAAAAAAAGAATACCACCTCAAGGGCAAAAAAGCCAATACTTTCGTTGTTAAAATTTCTCAATTTACCTTTGTTAAGATTTATTAGCTCGGACTAAAGATAGGAATTTATAAATCTAAAAGCAGCTATTTAAAAGTTTTATTTATATTTAGTAATGCGATCGCTCTTGTTTCTTTTACTGCATTATTGAAGGATTTAATAATACTCTGCGTCAAAGAGTTTCTCGAACTCAACGAGAAACTTTGTCCTTTTCTAAAAAGTTAAAAAATCATATTGGTGCTATTTTGTATTACTCTTATCTGATTTTTTGGCGCAGATCCTTTGAGAGTTTGTATTTTTCTAACATTTTAAACAAATTATCGATTTGATTTTTAGTTTTAGTTCAAATCAAAATTTTCCCGCGAACGATTTTGGATATCTTCAACCATTAGATAGATTTAATACGTAGCGCGATCGTCTCAATATAGATTATGAATATTTATAAAATCATTCTAATTTCCTAAAAAGATGTTACTAAATAGCAAACCTTCTCGATATCTATTATTACTGTTAATCTGTTTCTTCTTTGGAGGTTGCCAAGCAATTACAAATTCATCTAACCATTCCAAACCAAGCTTAATTTCAGAATATTCAGAAGATATGAGTAAATATTTTGCTTCGCCAATTTTAGAAAATGCTATTAGAGAAAAACTCGGTCTTTCAGAGTCTGAACCATTGACGCGCAAGCAATTATCGAAAATTACTTATTTAAAACTATCTAGTACAAAATTATCGAACCTAGACGGGATTGAATATTTAACTAACTTAAAAGATTTAGATTTGTCGAACAATCAAATTAGCGATCTTACTCCTTTGGCTGAGTTAAGCAATATAACAGATTTAGATTTGTCGAACAATCAAATTAGTGACCTTAATCCACTAAATAAATTGAGCAATTTAACTGAACTAGATGTTTCGTCAAATCAAATAAACGATCTTACTTCCTTGCCCGAATCGACTAATTTAAGATTTCTAATTTTATCGTCAAATCAAATAAACGATCTTACTCCCTTAACTAAATTGAGTAATTTAGAAAGAATATGGTTGTCGAACAATCAAATAAGTGATGTTACTCCTCTAGCTGAGTTGAGCAATTTAGTAGAACTAAATTTATATTCAAATCAAATAAACAATGTTACTCCCTTAGCAGAACTGAAAAATTTAAAAATTCTATTATTGTATGGGAATTCAATAAATAATATTACTTCCTTAGTTAAGTTAAACAATTTAGAAGGTTTGGATTTGTCGAACAATCAAATAAGCGATATTAGTCTTTTGGCTAAGCTTACTAATTTAACATTTCTAAATTTGTCAGACAATCAAATAAGCGATATTTCTTCTTTAGCTAACTTGAGTAACCTGACAAATTTACATTTATCAAACAATCAAATAAGCGATATTTCTCCTTTAGCAGGATTAACTAATTTATTAAGTTTATTATTGTATGATAATCAAATAAGCAATATTACTCCTTTGGTAGAGTTGAACGATTTAATGAAAC
>CAYWIH010000053.1:0-29883 GCA_964458305.1 uncultured bacterium
AAGGATATAATCTACAATACAGCTTGGTTTTTCAGTTTTAAAAAGCAATTAATAAAGAATCCACTTAATGAATTATTGTATGAGGAGACTGGGAGATTTAAGTTGAGAATTAATATTAAATACTGTTAGCTTATCGAATAACTATAAATAGACTTTGCGCCGTCGTTTCGAGCAAGCCTTAAATAGATACCAGAACTCGATCTGAAATCGTAATTTTTAAAGCGATCGAAAAAATATTTGTCAATATTATTTTTTAAAAAAATAGACATCCTAGCAGTTGTATTCTAAAAAAAAGCAACGATCGATCGAGAGGAGATCGAAGCCTATAATTAAAAGTCAATATTTAACTTTTCTCGAAAAAAAGATCGACAAGTTTCCTCGTCGCCCGATACGATAATTAATTAAGCGGCTAGCTCTAGGCTAGATTTTTTAGCGATCGCCCACCTCAGTGAATTGACGACTACCAAAAATAGCTTCAAAATTGCTGTAAAATTTAAATTCTAAGAGATTAGAGAAAGGATCTTGCAAGAAGAAAGTCCGATGTTCGGTTAATTTACCAGGAAACCGAATTTTAGGTTCTTGATAGAAAGATAGATTATTTTCTTTAGATCTGGTCGCAACTTCTTGCCACTCAGGTAAAGTGAGAAAGACCATCCCAAAATGTCGGGGATAAACACCTTTTTGGGGAGCGATCGGATCTAAAGTAGTGTGAGCGACCAACTGATGACCGTAAAAATTCAAAATCATCGCAGCAGGAGTTTCGCGACCAATTTCACAACCCAAACCCTCACAATAAAAAGCTTTAGCCTTAGCCAAGTCTTTAATGGGAATAGCAAGATGAAATATAGCTCGATCGCTCATTGTTTCGTACCTAATTTTTATCAACTTTAATTGTAGTCAATCACAAATGCTAGATCTATTAAAACAGCTTCGTAATTGGTTGCGTGTAACCCGCAGGCCTAAATACCGTTGGACTTGGTGCTTAATGGCTGTGGTAATTTACGTTTGTATTATGGCCTTTCCCATACCTGGATTTGAAACTAATCTAGAAGCTAGAGGAGCGTTAGCCGTATTCGGTGTCACAGCATTTCTATGGGGTACTAATACTTTACCAGTAGCAGTAACGGGTTTGATCGTCTTATTTTTAATGCCAGTAAGCGGAGCTTTAGACAGTCAAACTACTTATTCATATTTTGGTAATAAAGCAGTATTCTTTGTTCTCGGTTCGTTTATTTTAGCAAGTCCGATCATGCGATCGGGTTTGAGTACTCGTTTGGCTTTAGCCGTAGTGTCGCGGTTCGGTTACAGCCAAAAAACTTTGATCGCTTCGATCTTATTTTTAGCAGGATCGATGTCTTTTGTCATTAGTTCCCACGCTGTAGCGGCAATGTTATTTCCCGTCGTCTTAGAAGTAGTTCAAGCAGCCGGAGCAAAACCAGGAGGACGTTTCGGTCAAGCAGCTTTTTTAGCAATGGCTTGGGGGGCTGGGATCGGCGGTATAGCTACTTTATTGGGGGGTGCTAGAGCACCTTTAGCCTTAGAAATACTCCGCAGCAATACTAACACTTCGATCGGCTTCGTTCAATGGACGATGTGGTCTTTGCCTTTAGTTATATCTTTGTTAGGTTTAACTTATTTAGTTCTGTTACGGATCGGGAGGGGTACTGCTGTTTCTTTGGCAGACGCGCAAGAGTATTTGGAGAAGAGATCGAGCGAGTTGGGGGATGTTTCTCGCCGCGAAATAGGTACGGCTATTTTAGTTTCGGTAACGATTTGTTTGTGGATTTTTAAAGGAGAAGTTTGGGGCTTGGATACGATCGCTTTATTGGCAGTAGTATTGAGTTTTGTGTTTCGCTTGGCAGATTGGCGCGAAGTCGAAGAAGATGTAAATTGGGGCATTTTTGTGATGTATGGCAGCGCGATCGCTTTAAGTGCTGTTCTAGATGAAACCGGAGCGGCCCAAGCTTTAGCTCAATATTTCTTGTCATCTTGGATCGATTCTGCCTTAATTAGTTTTATCGCTATCGTAGCAATTGTTATTATTTTGACAGAAGGCATGAGTAATGCGGCGGCCGTAGCCGTTTTGATGCCAATATCTTTAGCCTTAGCCGCTCGGTACAATATCGATCCTCGCGCCATGACTTTGGCTGTTACCATACCATCAGGATTGGCTTTTATGCTTCCGGTAAGTACTCCGGCGATCGCGATCGTTACTAGTAGCGGATACGTACCCCCTTTTCAAGCGTTTCGTCGGGGTTTGGTACTCAAGGTGTGTGGATTTTTGCTATTTTTAGCAATGGCTAAGTTTTACTGGCCTTTAGTCGGTTTGCAGCTTTAGGAGATGAAAAATGAATGTTTGGCTGGCGATCGCTAATCCTTACGGGTACGATCGAGCAATGAATCAAGCAATTTTATTGGCCGAGCAAGAGCAAGCCTCCCTTCACGTGGTATTCTTTATTTGCCGCGATTCTATGGGCAATATCATGCACGATCTCGGGGAGATGGGTTGGTTAGGTGCTGGCTCTTTTCGTACTTTACAAAATTCTATGTTGGAAGGCTATCGCTCTTTAGCCGATGATGTGATCGCTCGAGTTAAACGCAAAGCTAAATCTGTCAATCCGATCGTCGAAGGAGTTGTCGAAAAACCTTCTTTAGAATCTTATGTCTCCGAAATTCTCGATCGCCATGCCGATCTGGTAATTATTGCCGGATCTCGATCGCTCAATCTCAAGCCTGGTGTTTTTCCTGACGGTGTAGAATACTATCAAGAAGATTGAATTACTTGAGAAAATTGGCAGTATTGGTATTAGAATATTTGAAATTACCAAGATAAACATCAAAATTAGTAATATGGCTCAGCGTGGAGTAACACTTTGGTTTACAGGTCTTAGTGGTGCTGGTAAAACTACTATCAGTAGGGCAGTAGCAGAAAAGTTGCGCTCCCTAAATTGTGGTATTGAAATTTTAGATGGGGATATCGTCCGTCAAAACTTGACTAAAGGTTTGGGTTTTAGTAAGGCCGATCGCGACGAAAATATCCGCCGCATTGGTTTTGTGTCTCATTTACTAACTAGAAATGGGGTGATAGTTCTCGTGTCGGCTATTTCTCCCTATCGCGAAATCAGACAGGAAGTACGCCAAAAAATCGGCGATTTTGTCGAAGTTTTTGTTAACGCTCCTTTGGCAGTTTGCGAATCAAGAGATGTAAAAGGACTCTACAAAAAAGCTAGAGCTGGAGAAATTAAAAGCTTCACGGGTATTGACGATCCTTACGAAGCTCCCTTAAATCCTGAAGTTGAATGCAGAACCGATTTAGAAGAATTAGACGAAAGTGTAAATAAAGTCCTCGGTAAGTTAGAAGAGCTAGGCTATATTTCTTCTACTCAGGTGCTGGCCCAGTAAAGTTAAAATATTTTGACAAAAATATCGATTTATGTTATCCTCCTCGTCTAGTTCGAGGAGCATTTTTTTAAACCAATCCAAAATCTTAATAATGTTTTCACAAATAAATTTTTTAAATCCTTGGCTAGTTGCAGTTGAATTAAATACGGTTTTACTGTCGATCGTGTTTTTTGCTCCAAAAAAGTTACTAACTCCGGCTGGAATATTTCACGCTTGGATACTCGGGGTAATTATTTGGGGAACTCTCGGTTGGCAAGGTTATTTAATCGTCGGGTTTTATTTCTTAGTAGGTTCGGGTGTCACCCGAATTGGGATAAAAGAAAAGGAAAGTCTCGGCATAGCAGAAAAGCGGAGCGGTGCTAGAGGGCCGGAAAATGTCTGGGGATCGGCTCTTACTGCGGCTATTTGCGCTCTATTGATTTTATTTGTCGATCGAACGATTCAGCAATTATTATTCCTGGCTTATGTAGCTAGTTTTGCTACCAAACTTTCTGATACTACCGCTAGCGAAGTTGGAAAAGCTTACGGAAAACGAACTTTTTTAATTACAACTTTAAAACCAGTAGAGCGGGGTACTGAAGGAGCTGTTAGTTTAGAAGGAACTTTAGCGGGAATCATCGCATCGATCGCGATCGCAATAGTTGGTTGGCAAGCTAATATTATTAGTTCTGTTGGGGTTATTTGGTGTGTAATAGCCGCGTTTGTCGCCACTAACTTAGAAAGTGTCATCGGTGCGACTTTACAGTCTAAATTCGATTGGATGACTAATGAGGTAGTTAATTTTATTAATACTTCGAGCGGCGCGATCGTGGCTATTTTATTAGCTTTGGCTTGGAAATGGTTGGTTGCTTTGGGGGGATAAAAATTAGTCCTAGGATAATAATTCTCTTTTAGTCAACTACTCAACAAAATAAATTATCCTAAGTATCGTAAAATGTTTTATTTTATTTAATAATTCAAAAGTCAATTATAGAGATACAATTTAATACCATTGAATATTATTAAATAAGTCGAATAAGCACAAGTATCTCAAATACTGAATCGACTTAAACTCACCCCCAATCTCAAACCAGAAAAGTAAAAGTTTACTTTTCTAGAACAAAGAATTTATAGCAAAAATTTTGCTATAACTAAATTTAGTCGATCTTTTTGATTTTTTTCTCAAAAAAGATTAACATCAACACAAATACTCAAAAATAAAGGGACAAAAAGGAACGAATGGAAACAGCTCAAAATTTTGGTCAAATTATCAAACAAGCTCGTAAAGAAAAAAGCTACTCTCAAAGAAGTCTGGCTAAATTAATTGGCATAGATTTTACCTATTTATCCAAAATAGAAAATAATAGAGCCGATTATGCTCCTAAAGAAGATGTCATCAGAGCACTAGCAAGAGAGTTAGATCTCAATGAAGATGAATTAGTTTTTCTAGCCGGACGCATTCCCCAAAGAGACGAAGAGCTTCTCAGACAGCACTATCAAACTATGCCAGCTTTATTTAGAAGGATGAGAGAAAATCCTTCTTTTACTGCTCGATTGTGGGATGAAGTTGCTGAAAACAAAGAATAATCGCGCTTATTATTCTTAAAATTTAACTCTGCATAAAAAAATCCCCTATCAATTAACAGGGGATTTTGCTTATTTATTTAAAAGTTGCAAATTCAGCTAATTAAGTTAGCCGAACGGCCCGGCAACCGATGCGATCAAGAAGGCTGCATATGTCAGAACGTAACCAACTGTAAAGTGAGCTAGACCGACTACGCGAGCTTGAACGATCGAAAGAGCAACGGGCTTGTCTTTCCAGCGAACTAGGTTAGCTAGAGGAGTACGCTCGTGCGCCCAAACAACAGTTTCGATTAATTCTTGCCAGTATCCTCTCCAGGAGATGAGGAACATGAAACCAGTCGCCCAAACTAGGTGTCCGAAGAGGAACATCCAAGCCCAAACAGAAAGGTTGTTAACACCGTAAGGATTGTAACCGTTGATTAACTGAGCGGAGTTAGCCCAGAGGTAATCGCGGAACCAACCCATTAGGTAATTGGAGTTTTCGTTGAACTGAGCAACGTTACCAGTCCAAATACCTAGATGTTTCCAGTGCCAGTAGAAGGTCAACCAACCCAAAGTGTTCAACATCCAGAACATTGCGAGGTAGAAGGCATCCCAAGCAGAGATGTCGCAAGTACCGCCACGTCCGGGGCCGTCACAAGGGAAAGAGAAACCGAAGTCTTTCTTGTCTGGCATTAGTTTAGAACCGCGAGCGTCTAAAGCACCCTTGATTAAAACTAAAGCTGTAGTGTGCAAACCAAGTGCGATCGCGTGGTGTACTAAGAAGTCTCCAGGACCGATCGGTAAGAATAGAGAGTTACCTCCACTATTGATTGCATCTAACCAGCCGCCTAAATACAGAGCATTACCAGTAGAAGCGAGACTATCTGGATTGGATAACAATACATCCATACCGTAGAGAGCTTTACCAGAAGAAGCTTGAACGAACTGAGCGAATACAGGTTCGATCAAGATTTGTTTCTCGGGAGTTCCAAAAGCTACTACTACGTCGTTATGAACGTATAAACCTAAAGTGTGGAAACCTAGGAATAAAGTTACCCAGCTGAGGTGAGAAATTAATGCTTCTTTGTGTTCGAGCATCCGAGCTAAGACGTTGTCTTTGTTAGCTTCTGGATCGTAGTCCCGCACGAAGAAGATAGCACCGTGAGCAAAAGCACCTACCATCAAGAATCCAGCAATATACTGGTGATGGGTATATAAGGCTGCCATTGTGGTGTAATCCTGATTTATGAACACGTATGGCGGCAGGGCATACATATGCTGTGCCACTAACGAAGTGATTACACCCAAAGAAGCTAATGCTAGACCTAACTGGAAGTGTAGGGAGTTGTTAACTGTGTCGTACAGTCCTTGGTGAGGTAGGTTAAACTGTCCTTTTGTATCGCTACCAAAGAATTTCTTAGCGTTAAGCATATCTTTGATGCTATGACCGATACCAAAATTGGTGCGGTACATATGACCGGCAACAATAAAGAGGACGGCGATGGCTAAGTGATGGTGAGCCATGTCAGTCAACCACAAAGACTGTGTCTGAGGATGGAATCCACCCAAGAAAGTCAGAATGGCAGTTCCCGCGCCTTCAGAAGTACCGAAAACGTGATTTGCCGTATCTGGGTTAGCCGCGTAAACGCCCCAGTTACCAGTAAAGAATGGTTGCAATCCTGCTGGGTGAGGCTTAACAGACAAGAAGTTATCCCAACCTACGTGAATTCCGCGAGATTCTGGAATTGCTACGTGTACTAAGTGTCCTGTCCAAGCTAAAGAACTAACACCAAATAGAGCTGCTAAGTGGTGGTTTAGACGAGATTCAGCATTTTTGAACCAGGACAAGCTGGGACGAAACTTGGGCTGTAAGTGAAGCCAACCAGCAAACAAGAAGACAGCAGACAGAATCAACAAGAAGACTGACCCCATGTAAAGGTCGTTGTTGGTTGTCATGCCGATGGTGTAGAACCAGTGGTAAACACCAGAATAGCAAACGTCTACTGGGCTAGAAGCACCTGCTTGAGTGAATGCGTCAATTGCTCCTTCACCGAAGTGAGGATCCCAAATCGCGTGGGCGATCGGAGTTACATTGAGCGGATCTTTAATCCATTGCTCGAAGTTACCTTGCCAGGCTACGTGGAATATGGTGCCCGATGTCCACAAAAAGATAATCGCGATGTGGCCGAAATGAGAAGCAAAAATCTTTTGGTAAAGATTTTCTTCTGTCATGCCATCGTGAGTTTCAAAATCGTGGGCTGTGGCAATCCCATACCAAATCCGACGCGTAGTCGGATCTTGTGCTAGATCCTGGCTAAATTTTGGAAATTTAGTTGCCATAGGTCTTTTAGGATTTCTCCTTCTTGAGGGTGAGACTTATGTTTTCAATACTGCTCGATATTTTTCTTTCTTACCTCCTGGAATATATGTTCCAGGGGTAAGGGGGTTATAAAGCCTAGTTTAACCCGTCTTCTTCAACATTTTATCCTACTGCTAGGATTCTTGCTAAGAAGAAGGCCCAGGTCGTGACAATACCTCCTAAGAGGTAGTGAGCTACTCCTACAGCTCGACCTTGAGTAATACTCAAAGCGCGAGGTTGTATTGCTGGAGCTACTTTTAGTTTGTTATGAGCCCAAACAATAGACTCAATCAATTCTTGCCAGTAACCGCGACCGCTAAACAAGAACATCAAACTAAAAGCAAACACAAAGTGACCTGCTAAGAACATTATGCCGTAAGCCGACAATGCTGTTCCATAAGAGTTAATTACTTGAGAAGATTGTGCCCAAAGGAAGTCGCGTAACCACCCGTTAATGGTAATGGCACTTTGAGCGAAGTTACCGGAAGTAATGTGAGAAACAGTTCCATCCGGTAGTACTCTTCCCCAAATATCTGATTGCATTTTCCAGCTAAAGTGGAAGATTACGATCGATAGGGAATTGTACATCCAAAATAGACCTAAGAACACGTGATCCCAACCAGATACTTGGCAAGTACCGCCACGACCCGGTCCGTCGCAAGGGAAGCGGAAACCTAGTTCTGATTTATCAGGAATCAAGCGAGAGTTACGTGCATAGAGTACACCTTTGAGTAAAATCAACACTGTTACGTGGATTGTAAAGGCGTGGATGTGATGCACCATAAAGTCTGCTGTTCCCAATGGCATTGGCATCATAGCTACTTTGCCACCAACAGCAACCATTTCTCCACCAAAAACATAGCTGGCTGGTTCTACTGCGTTCAGCGCAGTACCACCTGGAGCCATAGTGTGGAGGTTTTGTACCCATTGGGCAAAGATTGGCTGCAGTTGAATCGCCGTATCGGAGAACATATCCTGGGGACGACCCAAGGCGCGCATGGTGTCGTTGTGAATGTACAAACCGAAGCTGTGGAAGCCTAGGAAGATACAAACCCAATTTAAGTGGGAGATAATCGCATCGCGAGAGCGAAGCATACGATCGAGAACGTTGTTTAAGTTAACTTTCGGATCGTAATCTCGCACCATAAAGATCGCGCCGTGAGCACCAGCTCCTACGATAATGAACCCTCCTATCCACATATGGTGAGTGAATAGAGATATTTGAGTTCCGTAGTCAGTGGCTAAGTACGGATATGGAGGCATGGCGTACATATGGTGAGCCACAATGATTGTTAGAGAGCCTAACAGTGCTAAGTTGACAGCTAATTGAGCGTGCCAAGAAGTTGTTAGAACTTCATACAGACCTTTGTGACCTTCTCCGCCAAATAAGAGAGGATCGCCTTTATGGCCTTCTAGGATTTCTTTAAGACTGTGTCCGATTCCCCAGTTAGTCCGGTACATATGTCCGGCAATAATAAACAGAACTGCGATCGCTAGATGGTGGTGAGCCGTATCCGACAACCACAATCCTCCAGTTACTGGATTCAAACCACCTTTGAAGGTTAGGAAGTCTGAATACGCGCCCCAATTAAGGGTGAAGAATGGCGTTAATCCTTGTGCGAAACTTGGATATAACTCTGCCATCAAGCTCTGGTTCAAAATGAACTCATGGGGCAGGGGTATGTCTGCCGGTGCTACTCCTGCATCCAGCATCTTGTTAATTGGTAAAGATACGTGGATTTGGTGACCAGCCCAACCTAAAGAGCCTAAGCCTAATAATCCTGCTAGATGGTGGTTTAGCATTGACTCTACGTTCTGGAACCATTCCAGTTTTGGAGCCCTTACGTGGTAGTGAAACCATCCTGCAAAGATTAATAAAGCTGCTAACACTAATCCGCCAATTGCCGTGCAATATAGCTCGAAAGAGTTAACAATACCGGATGCTCTCCAGAGTTGGAAGAAACCTGAAGTGATCTGGATTCCGTGGAATCCACCGCCTACATCGGCGTTTAATATATCTTGGCCGACGATCGGCCATACTACTTGCGCGCTTGGCTTGATGTTGATGGGATCTGTTAACCAAGCTTCGTAGTTTGAGAAGCGAGCGCCATGAAAATACATACCGCTCAACCAAACTAAGACAACCGCTAAGTGACCGAAGTGAGCACTAAAGATTTTACGAGAAATATCTTGTAAATCGTTTGTCTGAATATCGAAATCGTGTGCGTCGGCATGAAGGTTCCAAATCCAAGTTGTGGTTTTGGGCCCTTTTTTCAAGGTACGGTCGAAATGTCCTGGCTGTCCCCATTTTTCAAAGGAAGTTGGCACTGGATTTTTATCGACTGCTACCCTTACTTTTGCCTCTGGTTTTGGAGGACTACTTGTCATGAGGGTTCTCCTCTCTCGACAATAAAAATTAGAACTTTTCTTTTAGGGTAATAGGCTTTGTAATATTTAGAAAAACACGGAGTAAAATCCAATGCTTTTTCTTAATTTAGCTCGATCTGCCCGTTTTTGCTATCTATTAAGCATAGCTTTCAAAGTCGATCGTAACGCCTTGTGCTGTTTCCTGCTTGTCACTTTTAACAATATTTAATATTCCCTCAAATCGCGATGAAATCTAGTTCGTCTCCTATAGTTTCTCGCTCAAAAGTCAAGGTCTGATTAATATTTCTTTACAAAAATTAAGATTAAATTTAATACAAATTAATTTACATTTATCTGCAGCCGACAGAGGGATATTTTCTCTATTTCCGGTATATTGCTTTATGGAAACTATTCAATCAATAAATAAACGAAATAGCGATCGATTATTGTTTAGGAGGCAACAGAGTGCTAACTAGAAACATTGACAATATCAAGATAAGTACGATCTTTTTATGTTTGTTATTAATAATTTTAAACTTTGGTTTGGTTAGTTGTAGCAATAAATCTCAAACAGCCGAGATATTTGAAACGGAAAAAGTAACCCCAAATACCTCGATATCAACAATTCAAGAGGTAGCAGTACCAGCGGCGATCGAAAAATTAAAGGAAAATATAGAATATCAGCCTAAAATAGCTATTATTAGTCCAAAACAAGGAGAAAACTTCGATAAAAATGCTCTCGATCTGGAGCTTGAAGTTAAAGATTTCCCAATATATCGAGATCCAGAGTTAAACTTAGGGCCTCATCTGAAGATAATTTTGGACGATCGCCCGATCGGAGAAGTTTACGATCTAGACGAAGATATAAGTTGGTCGAACCTATCTCCTGGAGTTCATACAGTTAGAGTCTTAGCAATGACTCCTTGGAATGAAAGCTTTAAAAACAAAGCAGCCTATGCGATCGCAAGTTTTAATGTTGTTGAAGAAGAATCGGAAGAACCACAAGAAAACAAAACCCCCGATCTATCATCCTCAACGATCCTGACATACAATAGTCCTCGTGGAGATATCGCAGCAGAGCCTATTTTACTAGACTTTTATTTAAGTAACCCAGATCCTAAATATCAAATTCAAGTCACCGTTAACAAAGATAGTTTTGTCGTCGATCGCGACACACCGATATATCTTCAAGGTTTCGATTTGGGGAAAAATTCCGTAGAATTAAAATTGCTCGATGCTAAAGGTAATCCGGTAGATGCTGATTTTAGTAATGCAGTTGAAGAATTTAATTACCAACCTAACGAAGAAGATCCTTTATCAAAAATCTTAGGAGGGGACATTTCAACAGAAGTAGCGACTAAGATAGTAGATCCCGATTACAAACCGGCCTCGGCTAATTTAGAAGAAATAAAACCCAGCGACACTTCCGAATCAGAAGAATCTCAATCGAAGGAAACTGAAGTAATACCAGAAGAACTTCCAGTCGTCTCCGAATCAGAAGAATCCCAATCGAGCGAAACTGAAAAAATTCCTGAAGAGCTTCCCGTCGTTTCCGAATCAGAAGAATCCCAATCGAGCGAAACTGAAAAAATTCCTGAAGAGCTTCCCGTCGTTTCCGAATCAGAAGAATCCCAATCGAGCGAAACTGAAAAAATTCCTGAAGAAATAACCTCACCAGGAGAATCAGAAAATTTAGAAGCGATCGAGGGATCGGATTAAGATACATCGAAAGCCGCTTCGATATAATCTTGTAAAATTAATTGATATCCTTGCCAGAAAACAGGTTTACCCAATTCGAAAGATTTTTGAAACTGCGAAATTATTTTGCTGGGTTTATAGCTAACCAGAGCAACATCAAACTGGCAAGGACAATCAGCCAATTCTGGGTATTTCGAGAGAAAAAAAGCAGCTGTTTGCGAGATTTTAGCTTGTTTTTGAGAATCGATCGCCAAAAGACCGCCAGCATCCCAATTGTCAAGCTTGCGAGTTTTAACCTCTACAAATCTTAAAGATTGAGAAGATCGAGCAATCAAATCTATTTCTCCCCAACGACAAGACCAGCGATTGTGGAGAACGATCGAGCCTTGAGTCTTCAACCAGCAAGCTACTAATTTTTCTCCTAATTCACCGATTTTAGCCATTACTCGCGAGTTAATTCCTGGTAGTATGACAAATAATTAGGTTGTTTTAAAAGATTTTAATTATTTTGCTCAAAAAAGGTCATGAATAATATTAATTATCGCCTATCTCGCTCTTTTTCCACTGTAGTTTTGAATTTATTGACATCGATCGTGGTGGTAATTTTAATCTTAGCTACCTTCGTACCACAAGCTCTAGCAATAGATTACAACAATCGTTTTTTGATAGACGAAGATTTTTCAGGTCAGGATTTAACTAAATCTAGCTTCGATCATTCTAATTTACGCGGTTGTGATTTCAGCAACGCTAATTTACGTGGAGTAAGATTGTTTAGTGCTAATCTCGATGGAGCTAACTTAGAAGGAGCAGATCTCAGTTATGCAGATCTAGAATCATCTCGTTTGACTAGGGTTAATCTGACCAATGCAATATTACAAGGAGCTTTTCTTACTAACGCTAAATTTGATGAAGCGAAGATCGAAGGTGCAGATTTTACAGACGTAATTTTGCGACCAGATATTATAGATCGACTTTGCGAGACAGCTAGCGGAACTAACCCCACTACCGGACGCGATACTCGCGAGACTTTATTCTGCTATTAACCTTAGTTCTGTTCGATCGATAATTTGATATTCTATTTTATTCCGTCTGTGGCTGTTGCTGCGGACGGATCGAGCTTTTTTGCCGATTTATTATTCTACCATCGATCGCGACAAGAAAATTAAATTATTACAATAATTATGCTTTGTCAATAATCCGCAAGAATTATTTACAAAACAACACAAATGTTGCATAATAGGAATCGAGGGAGCAAACAACAAAACTATGCTTCCAAATCAAAAAAAAACGTTAAACATCGCGAACCTTCTTGACAGCTATGACATACACAACAGATTCTGCTCTCAAGTATTTCTCTAACCCTGGGTTAGCTGAAGCAGTCCCCGCTACAATTTCTTTATTCAAAAGCTTAAGCATTGACGACCAACTCGGGCTACTTTGGTTCGCTTACACTGAAATTGGCTACTCTATCACTCCAGCTGCTCCTGGTGCTGCTAGACTACAATTTGCACAAGGTTTGCTCGATCGAATTAAGCAAATGTCTCACGAAGAGCAACTAGAAGTAATGCGTAACCTCGCTAAAAAAGTTAACGATCCGATCGGTCGTTCTTATGGGGTTTTAACCAATAACACTAAATTAGCGTTTTGGTACAAGCTAGCCGAACTAATGGAAGAAGGAACGGTAGTTCCCGTACCCAGTTCTTATAAAATGAGCAAAGAAGCACAAAATTTACTCGCTGCCATTCAAAATTTAGAATTTTCTCAACAAATTACAGTATTGCGTAAAATTACGACTGATATGGGAGTCGATCCTTTCGCTAGTTAAGAATATTGATTTAATTTCAGATCGATACTTAAGAGGAATGAGGGCTTGAGTCCTTATTCTTCCATTGTTTAGGTAGACAAAAGGGAATTCAATGAAGGCGATCGAATTAGATAATCTAAAAATTGAAGGCATCATCGAGCCAGCAATATTAAATTACTTTGAAAGTTTTAATGCTGGTAAATTTACTTCAACTGCTAATTTATTTGCTCGATCGGGAGCGATACATCCTCCTTTCGAGTCTTCAGTTGTAGGTAAAGAAGCGATCGCTCTTTATTTAAAAAAAGAAGCTGATGGGATGATACTTTATCCCCAACAAGGAACTAGAGAAAAACTTTTAGATCGAAATATTAGATTTGAAGTAGTTGGGAAAGTAAAAACAGCTACATTTAGCGTTAATGTTGCTTGGCAATTTATCCTCAACCCAGAGCGAGAAATTTTGCACGTTCAAATCAAACTATTGGCTTCTCTTCAAGAACTATTGAAACTGAGACCTGAAGGGAAACAATTATCTCTTTAATTAGTGTTATTTTGGGCAAAAAAATGATATTGAAATAAACTTACTTTACATTTGCCGCCTAAAATCGAGAGATAAATTAGATTTGACCCGATCTTGTATTAAAAATTGTAAAATATCGTTGCAAATAGTTACTTTTTCTGGCTTGATTGGTAAAGATAACAGCTCGATTTACTTCGATTACGATCGATAACAAAACAACGATCGAAAGATTAAAGTAAAAAGAAAATCTAAGTTGAAACTTAGAAAAAGTCAAGAACAAAATTTTGACGAAATCTTTATTTTCAGATTGCTAGTTATTAAGCTCGATCGCCAGAGCAAAAAAAAATTTAGTTAACTATTTTCTAGGAGTTCCAGTCAATGGCTGAAAAAGTATCTAATAATAAATCGACAAGTTCCAACGGTAAAGCTACAGAAAAAAAAGAAGGATTTTTTGCTAAAATTACCAAGCAACTCGATCGCGAGATGCAAGAAGGTAGAAAAGAAGAAATAGCCGGATTAAAACTAGGTTCTAATAATAACAAAAAAGCTAACGGCAAGAAATCAGAACCTGCACAGCTATCGGGATCTAAAGAAACAAAGCAGCTTCCTGAAGGTAAACAAAAATCAAAACAACTTCCAGCAGCTAAAACAGCTACTAAGAAAACTTCAATTAAATCTAAAAAGAAAACTAACAAGTTAATTACTTATACTGGTGTTACTGAAGATGGTCGTCCAGCTTGGGTTAAAGCTATGGACAACACTAAAAAACAACAAGAAGAAACAGCAGCAGCAACCACCGACAATACTTTTGCCGGACAATATTTAATGCCAATTCCTAACAATTCTCGCCGCAAACCAGGCCCGAGTTTGAATATGTTTAAAGATATGGCACGTCAGGTAAAAGCTCCAAAAACACCTAAAAAAGGTTAATTGAGTTTCTTTTAATTTATTCCCTTACTTTGATTAGTAAGGGATTTTTAATAGTTTTTCAAAGAAGTCAGAAGTCATTTATGAACTTACCATGGGTGGAAGGGATAGACAGCTTTCCTTAAATTGATAACTTATAGATTCCTACCGATCGATCGTTACTAAAGCTGTCTATTCTCTCCCGGTACGTTCCTACGGAAGTTAAATTATTTATATTGTTCCCATTTAACCTATTTGATTCGATCGCATTTTTAAACCGAAAAATTATTTTACTTTATAATTTAATCGCTCGGCAAAAATAAACCTATTCGATCGCAATAAAAAACTATGATCCATAACTTCATTCCAGCAACAAGATTTTTTCCCTATCTGACTTGGACGGATATAGAATCGATCGAAGATAAAGAAAATGTCGTTATAATTCAACCAGTCGGATCGATCGAACAACACGGCCCCCATTTACCAATAATTGTTGATAGCGCGATCGGTTTGGGTGTATTGGGTAAAGCATTAGAAAAATTAGATCCAAATATCCCAGCATACGCATTACCATCGCTATATTACGGCAAATCTAACGAACATTGGCAATTTCCCGGTACGATTACTCTCAGTGCTGAAACACTACTTGCTGTATTGATGGAAATGGCCGACAGTATCTATCGATCGGGCTTTCGTAAATTAGTACTGATGAACTCACACGGCGGCCAGCCTCAAGTAATGGAAATAGCTGCTCGGGATATTCATCAAAAGTACGGCGATTTTATGGTATTTCCTATTTTTACTTGGCGAGTGCCGAATATAACTAAAGATTTACTTACAGAAAAAGAGAAAGAATACGGCATTCATGCAGGAGATGCGGAGACTAGCATTATGTTATCCCTACTGCCAGAACAAGTAAAGTTCGATCGAGCGGTTAGAGAATATCCCCATGGTTTACCAGAAAATAGTTTATTGACTATGGAAGGAAAAATGCCATTTGCTTGGTTGACGAAGGAAATAAGTAAAACGGGAGTGTTAGGAGATGCTACAGTAGCCAGTAAAGAAAAAGGCGATCGCATTTTAGATTCTGTTTCCGATGGTTGGGTAAAATTGATCGAAGATATTTATAAATTCCGCCAACCTAATATAGAGAATAGCCGCTAATATGTTTCGATCGAATTTTCAAAGGACGGGAGTATATAATACAACTGGCATCCGTCAGTTAAAAGGATTGAAATGGAAATTAGATCGATCTAATCTTATTTTTATCTTTTTTGATTGTGGTTTGACTGTAGCTGATAGTATTCTTTGTTTGGGAAATTGGGATGGTAATCTTTATGGTTTAGATGTTCGCACGGGGAAAGAAGTTTGGCAATATCGAGTCGGGGAAAGTTATCCTTTTAGTCCTAATTTTTTTAATAGTAATACTGTAGTCGATGGAACTGTTTATATTTCTAATATTCCCCTGAATAGCGATCGAGAAAACCTAACCGCGATCGACTTGCAAACTGGAAGGGAAAAATGGCAATTTACCAATCAATTTCCAACTGTAGATGTATCTAATAGAAATTTTTTAAATCCTATTTCTGTTGCCGTTGCTAACGGAGTAGTTTATTTTCCTAGTGGAGATGGTAATTTATACTCTCTCGATGCTGTTTCTGGCGATCGCATTGGCTATTTTAGAACCACTAAAAATATGCCTCTTTCTCATTTAGCAGTAAAGGATAATATTGTTTGCGTTTATAGTAATGACGGATATTTGTATGCTATAGACACTGTCACCCAGCAACAGCTTTGGAAGTTTGAAATAGGCGGAATATTATCGGCGATCGCTCTCGTGCCAGTAATTGCTAATAATAAAGTTTATATCGTTGTTAATACTAAAATAATCTACGCGATCGACTTGGAAACTGGAGCGGAAGTATGGAATTTTACCTTAGAAAAAGCAAGATTTTCTCAACCAGCAATAACCGATCGCTTTGTTTGTTTGGTTAATAATAACGATCTTTATGTTTTAAATTCCGAAACTGGCGAAATAATTTGGACTCTATCGCTTGAAAATTATCTATCTTATTTCTCTCTTTCTGGCCCTGTTATTGCTAATAATATTATTTATGTTTCGGGAGCAAATTGTTTGCAAGCAATAGATTTAGATACTCAAGAAAAATTATGGGAATTTAAATCTCCTTCATCAGAATTTTGGGAATTAAAATTTTGGTTCGATCTAAATGGAGAAATTTTGAATAAATTCGAGCCTAATTATCCAAAAAGTTTTGATTTCTTTTCTATCCCAGTAATAGCAGATGGAATAATTTATGTAGGTTCGGCATACGGATCTTTATATGCTTTAGAAGGATTTTAAAAAAGTTTTTTTCAGAAGAGACTTACCATGGTACGTCGGTACAGAAATTATAAATCAGAAATTAAAAATTAAAAATTAGAAATCATAAGTCAGAAATTTTAAGATATTTACAATCAATTATAAATCTTACAGAATGGGATTCAATTGATTTTATTTTAGAAAAGTTTTGGAGCAGTTATTTTAAAAAAATGTCAAATATATCCGAACTCAATAATAATTGGAACGCAGAATTATACGAAGCAAAACACGATTTTGTTTGGGAATATGGGAGCGATTTAATCGAAATATTAAGCCCAAAAAAAGGAGAAAAAATTTTAGATTTAGGCTGCGGTACGGGACAATTAACTAATAAAATAGCCAAAACTGGGGCCGAAGTTATCGGACTAGATAATTCTACTGAGATGGTAGCAAAAGCTAGTAAAAATTATCCAGATTTAAAATTTATTGTCGCCGATGGCACTAATTTTACATTTGCAGAACGATTTGACGCAGTATTTTCCAACGCAGCATTACACTGGATTAAACCACCAGAAGCAGCAATAAAATGCATCGATCGAGTATTAAAACCTGGAGGAAGGTTAGTAGCTGAATTTGGCGGAAAAGGGAATGTAGAACGGATCGTTAATGGGATTTACCAAGTAATAGAAGCAAGAGAAGAAGAGATCGAACCAATTATAAATCCTTGGTATTTTCCCAGTATCGCTGAATATTCTACCTTATTAGAAAAAGCAGGATTTGAGGTAAATTATGCTACTCTTTTTGAAAGATTAACACCCCTAAAAGGTGGAGAAGCAGGGATGAAAAATTGGATCGCGATGTTTGCAGAAAGTATTATTGGAGACATTCAAAGCGATCGATCTCAAAAAATAATTAGAGAAATCGAACAAAAATTAAAAGCAAATCTGTGGAAAAACGATACTTGGTTTGCCGATTATAAAAGAATAAGAATTGTAGCAAAAAAGAAAAATTATTGAAAAGAATAAAATATTAAGGGTCAGAATGTGATAAATATGAGTTATCTTGGTAGTCAAACTGTAAAGATCCTGCGAACAGGCGACTATGAAGAAAATTCTTCTACTGTGTTTATTTTTTGTATTCGGCATCTGGTTTGCCATATTTAACTTTAAAGGTTTAGCAGATCGAGGGGAATATAGCTCGATTATCCTAGATTTCCGCGAGGATATTCCCATAACCGAAATTACTAAAGACTTAAAAGAGATATCCTCTCAATATAACGAGAAAGCAACCCTAAATAGTGCCTTCTCGATCGAAGACAATATTTACATTGTTGAAGGCGATCGAACCCTACTCAACGCTCTCAAGCGATCGGCGATCGCTAAAGATACTGAGTATATCGAACCCAACTATGTTTATGGTATTCCCCAAAACGAAGCTTGGGACTGTGTAAAAACAAACTCGATCGCTCAAAATACTAATAACAGCTTAAACGCACCCAACGATCCCTTATACAACGAGCAATGGAATCTACAAAAAGTTAATGTAGAACAAGCTTGGGAAGAAAGTAAAGGTGACGGTGTAGTTGTAGCAGTAATCGATACTGGAGTATCTCGAGTCCCAGATCTCAAACAAACAAACTTTGTCACAGGTTACGACTTCGTTAACGACAAAGAAAATGCAGCCGACGATCACGGACACGGTACTCACGTAGCCGGAACGATCGCCCAGTCCACTAACAACAATTATGGCGTAGCAGGGATCGCATATAAAGCCAAAATTATGCCCCTGAAAGTATTAGCTAAAAGTGGTGGTGGTACTGTAGCAGATATCGCCGAAGCGATTAAATTTGCCGCAGATAACGGTGCTGCTGTAATTAATATGAGTTTGGGTGGTGGCGGCGAAAGCCAAATCATGAAAGAAGCGATCGACTATGCTTTTTCTAAAAACGTGACGATCGTAGCAGCAGCAGGAAACTCCAACAAAAACGCTTCTGCATATCCAGCACGCTATCCTAAAGTCCTCAGTGTAGCCTCGATCGGTGCTACTGGTAAAAAATCGTCTTTTTCTAATTATGGTGCGGGTGTAGATATTTCCGCTCCTGGTGGCGATAGCGACGCTAAAATTCTTCAAGAAACGATCGATCCTCGCAACGGTAACCCCACCTTTGCTGGTTTTATGGGTACTTCAATGGCATCTCCCCACGTAGCTGGAGTTGCAGCATTAATTGAAGCTGCTGGCGTAACCGACCCAGAAGAGGTTTACAGCGTTCTTAAGAACTCTTCCCTCAAAATTAAAGAAGACCCCCTAAACTACTACGGAGCAGGTCAATTAGACGCTGCTGCGGCGGTTAAATTAGCTATCAGAGGTAAAATCACCTGGAACGACTTCGTGCGTTGGTTGCGCGATAATGGATACTTAAATCCTCGTTTCTGGTTCGATGGCGGTGCAGTTGCTTTATTACCTAAAATCGTGATGGTAATTGTCGGCTATCTTTTAGCATGGTTTTTACGCAACTATTTACCCTTCGGTTGGGCACTCAATAGCGGTATCGTTATGGGTAGTGCGGGAATATTCTTCCTCAAAGGTTTCTATATCTTCGACCTTCCTCAGTGGCCTTTCCGCTTAATGGGTAGTTCCCTTCCAGAATTAGGTAACAGTGTAACCGCTAGCGCGCAATTAAATCCATTTTTTGCCAGCGTCTTAATTCCTTTCATCCTCGTAGCTTTATTGCTATCCCATCCGCAAGCAAAATGGTTCGCGATCGGAACTTCGATAGGAGTATCCGCTTGTTTGGCTGTTAGTGCATTTGTTTCCCCCGCTCTCTGGGGAATCGGTTCGGGTGTCCTAGCTCAATCTTTCCTCATTGTCAATGCTTTACTCTGCTTCGGTTTAGCCTACGTAGCAAGTAAAGGAGAAAAACAACCAGCATGAGTATAAACCTTACTGGCAAAATTGAAAGGTCAGATATTGGTGTTGGTGCTTGGGCCTTAAAAACAGAAGGAGGCGAAACTTACGAACTTTTAGATCCTCCCGATGACTTATTAGTTCCCGAAGCACAAGTTAAAATTGTTGGCAAAGTTCGAGAAGATATCATGACTGTCTCGATGATCGGCCCCGTTTTAGAGATCGAATCTTTTAATTTGCTCGAAAAATAACCGAGCGATTGAATTTTTAAAAACAACAAAGATAGGTATCAAGCCTATCTTTTTTATCGATCGATTCTGATATTTCAATAATATAAATTACTGAATTAATTTTAAACAGATAAACTCGTTACTCGTTACTTATTATTCTTTTTCCACTTCCGCAACCATTAATAAAGTCTTCAAAACAGAATCGGGATTTAAACTGATCGAATCGATGCCCAATTCTACTAAAAATTTAGCAAATTCAGGATAATCGCTCGGTGCTTGACCGCAAATACCGATTTTACGTCCGGTTTTTTTGGCAGTTTCGATCGCCAGTTTTACCATTCTCTTGACAGCTTCGTTGCGTTCGTCGAATAATTTAGCTACTAAGGCAGAATCTCGATCGAGTCCTAAAGTAAGTTGAGTCAGATCGTTAGATCCGATCGAAAAGCCATCGAAAACTTCGCTAAATTCGTCGGCTAAAATCACGTTTGAGGGCAGTTCGCACATTACATAGACTTCTAACCCGTTTTTACCTCTTTCTAAGCCGTGTTTCGCCATTTCGGCTAAAACCAAACGACCTTCATCGGGAGTACGACAAAAAGGAATCATCGGAATTAAGTTAGTTAAGCCCATTTCATCGCGAATTCTTTTGATTGCAGCGCATTCTAAGGCAAAAGCTTCGCGATATTGCGGATCGGCGTATCGAGATGCACCTCGCCATCCTAACATGGGGTTTTCTTCTTTCGGTTCGAATTGTTTGCCGCCGAGTAGATTGGCGTATTCGTTTGTTTTAAAATCTGAAAGGCGTACTATGACGGGTTTGGGATAAAATGCTGCGGCGATCGTTCCCGCACCTCGAGCTAGTTTATCGACGAAATATTGAGGTTTGTCGTCGTATCTTTTAGTCAGTTCGGCTATTTTGGCTTTTACTAACTCGTCTTCTAATCGATCGAAGTTAATTAATGCTAGTGGGTGGGCTTGAATGTAATTGGCGATAATAAATTCTAAACGAGCCAAACCGACTCCGTCGCAAGGTATGCTGGCTAAAGAAAATACTTGCTCGGGATTGCCCACGTTCATTAAAATTTTAGTGCGAGTTGTTGGTAATTCGTCTAAAGCGGCTTCTTTTATTTCAAAAGGTAGCAAACCAGAATATATTTTACCTTCTTCTCCTTCGGCACAAGAGACAGTTATTTCTTGTCCGGTTCTTACCATAGCCGTGGCATTTTCACAACCGACGATCGCGGGAATTCCCATTTCTCTGGCAATTATAGCCGCATGACAAGTCCTACCCCCAGAATTAGTCACGATCGCGCTAGCTTTTTTCATGATCGGTTCCCAGTCTGGATCGGTACGATTGGTAATTAAAATTTCTCCTGGCTGAAATAAATTTATTTCCTTGACATCTAGGATAACGTGTGCTGTCCCCGCTCCGATCGCGCTGCCGACGCTGCGACCTGTGGCTACAACTTCGCTTGTTTCTTGTAATTGATAAGTTTTGAGAATTTTACTTGACTTTTGGGATTGAACCGTCTCCGGTCGGGCTTGAACGATAAATAATTCTCCGGTAATCCCATCTTTAGCCCATTCGATATCCATGGGGGTGTAGAGGCCGCGTACTTGAGAATAATGGTCTTCGATTTTAATTGCCCAGCGAGCTAATTGTAAAATTTCCTCGTCATCAAGACAGAATTTTGCTCTTTCTTTGGCGGGTACGTTAACATTTTTAGTTAATTTCGAGCCGCCGAGATCGTAAACCATTTTTAGTTCTTTAGTGCCGACTCTTTTTTTGAGAATGGGGCGATAACCTGCTTTTAAAGTCGGTTTAAAAACTACATATTCGTCTGGGTTGACCGCTCCTTGAACGACATTTTCTCCGAGGCCGTAAGCTGCAGTGATAAAAGCGGCATTTTTAAATCCGGTTTCGGTATCGATACTGAACATCACACCCGCACTGGCGAGATCCGAGCGTACCATTTTTTGCACTCCTACCGAGAGAGCAACTTCGAGATGGTCGAAACCGTTACTTTCGCGATAAGAAATAGCGCGATCGGTAAATAAAGAAGCGAAACATTTATGAGTTGCTTCGAGAACTGATTTTACTCCGCAAACATTGAGATAGGTTTCTTGTTGTCCGGCAAAACTCGCCTCTGGCAAATCTTCGGCCGTAGCAGAAGATCTTACTGCTACATCAATATCAACAGAATTTTTAGCATAGTTCCGAGACATTTTTTGATATGCATCGGCGATCGCGCTTTTTAAATCTTCTGGAAAAGGAGTGTTGAGAATCAGACTGCGGGCCAGTCGCCCTTTACTTCTTAAATTATTGAGATCGTCGACATCGAGATCGGCAAATATCTCTTGTAGGGAAGGGGCTATCTGAGCCGACTCGAGAAAATAGCGATAAGCAAAAGCAGTGATGGCAAAACCTCCGGGAACTTTAATTCCGTCCGGTTGTAATTGAGCGATCGTTTCTCCTAAAGAAGCATTTTTTCCTCCTACTAAACCAACATCTTTAATTCCGACCTCTTCAAACCATAAAATTAAAGCGTTTTCTCTGTTAGTCGCCACGGATCTTTCGTTCGCTGCTTTTACCATAACTATTTTTTTCTAGCTACATTTTTAATTTAGCAATTGCCCCCGCGGAGCAATTGCAATTTTTTTTGTTTATTTACAAGCAGTGAATTATCTTCATATTCGAATACAATTAAAGACCGAGTAGATGGTAGCTCGATTATTTACAGAGCCAGAGCATTAGCGACAATAGTAGTAATTTCTATAAGGTCGATACTTTGTTGACGATAGATGGCTAATTGATCTTCTTTTGCTCCTTTCATGCGATATTCTTCATTATTCATTTGCAAGGCAAGATGGTATTCCTTCCGCATAAAGTTTTCTACTGCTTCATCGTTAGTATTGAGAGGAATATTGAGCCGGATCATCAAAGCACCATCGTTTTTATTCTCCAAAGCTCGGATGAATAGTTCGTTACTGTTAACCTCCATTTGTAGCTTTTGGAATGAAGTCAGGAAAGCTTGCCAATCGATACCGTTGCGAAAAACCAATTCAACGGTTTTGATCGATTTTTCGAACAGCTTGGTAAACTCTCCCGGTGAAAAGTTACCGCTACTGGGGCAGCGTTCTTGCTGTTTGTCCTTTAAATAAACAAAATCGCAAACAACATTTTTCAGGTTCGTATCGCCGCTAATATTCCAATCTTCGATCGAAGCACCGGTTAGGTTAGCTTTCTCAAAATTAGCTCCTAATGCTTGAATTCCGTTTAAGTTTGCTTCTTGAAGGTTGGCCTCTTCTAAATTGGCTTTCCAAAGATAAGCATTTGTCAGATCTGCTTTCCAGAGATAAGCTCCTTTCAAATCTGCTTTCCAAAGTTCGGCATCGCTGAGATCGGAGTTATTTAGATCTGCAAAACGAAGTCTAGATTTACTGAGGTTAACACCTGTAAAGTCAACTTGCCAGATCTCCATACCAGTCAGATCGACTTCGCTAAGATCGGGGGTAATATCGCGGTGTTTTTTTCTCCATTTATTCCAGTTCCTTATACCTTTACGGAGTTGATTAAAATGTTCCTCATTTGCCATTTCAAAATAGCCCGCATGGCTGAATATAAATTGAACTCTAATCAAGCTTAGCGCAGTAGGCGAATGTCGCAAATACTCTAAACTCAATTACTTATCTTTTTGAGTGGATCGATCGTTACTGGTTCTGGAGTTAGATACTACTATAAGATTGCCAGGAGAATTTTAAATTTAGCGAACTTCGAAAAGTTCTCCTTGAAAATCTAAGGATCGAGTTACTGCTAATACCTCTTTACGAGCGAGCCGATCGGCATTAATGATATCTTCTAAACTAGGATTTTGTTTGTTTTCGCTGCTGAGAGCTTCGCAGACTTTGGCGATAATGCGAGGTATGTCTAAAAATCCGATTTTCTCGCCTAAAAATAATGCTACTGCTTCTTCGTTGGCGGCATTTAAGACCGCAGGCATACAGCCTCCTGCCCTACCAGCAGCGTATGCTAGTTCCATACAGGGATATTTTTGGCGATCGGGTTCTTTAAAGGTCAAACTACCTGCTTTAACTAAATCTAACTGTTCCCAATCGGTATATATTCTTTCGGGCCAGGAAAGGGAGTAAAGTAAAGGCAAACGCATATCGGGCCAGCCTAATTGAGCCAAAACGGAAGTATCTTGTACTTCGATTAAAGAGTGAATGATACTTTGAGGGTGGATAACAATATCGATGCGATCGTAGTCTAAGCCAAATAAATAATGAGCTTCGATTACTTCGAGGCCTTTGTTCATTAAAGTGGCAGAGTCGATCGTTATTTTTTGACCCATCGACCAGTTGGGATGTTTGAGTGCGTCGGCGACTTTAACGGTACTTAATTTTTCTGCGGGTAAATCTCTAAATGCACCGCCCGAAGCTGTTAAAATAATCCTTCTTAAACCACCTTCAGGCACTCCTTGAAGGCATTGAAAAATAGCTGAGTGTTCCGAGTCGGCCGGCAATAATTTAACGCCGTATTTTTCGATTAAGGGCAATACTACCGGCCCTGCGGCGATTAAAGTTTCTTTATTGGCTAAAGCGATATCTTTTCCTGCTTCGATCGCGGCTATTGTTGGCAACAACCCAGCATAACCGACAATTCCAGTTACTACTGTTTGACTTTTGCCGTAGCGGGCTACTTCTGCTACTCCGGCCGCTCCTGCTAAAATTTCTGGCCGCTCGTCGAGGTCGGCGATCGCTTCTTTTAATGCTGGTAATTTTTCTTCGTAATATGTGGCAACAATTTCTGGTTTAAATTGACGAATTTGTTTTGCCAGTAGTTCTATGTTGTTACCGGCCGCCAAACCTACCGCACGGAATCGATCGGGATATTGAGCGACAATGTCGAGGGTTTGAGTGCCGATCGAACCAGTTGAGCCGAGAATAGATATTAATTTCACTTGTTTTTAATAGAATTATAGAGCTATTTTTTAAGACTACTATACGATCTGTCGGGCTTTTTTTGGTTAAATTGTCGGACGGGATAGAGAATTCAACTATCAATGTCGAGATCTCGATCCCATTTTTTGATTAAATTACCTCCAATTCGTTTTCTCGAAAATGAGAAATAAATTTTTTATCGAATTTTACTTTAACTGGGAAATTAGCACTGATCGGTCTTCCTTGCCATTCGGTAACCAGATCGATCACTTCTCCTTCCATTCCTTTCATCTCGAAGGGCTTTTTTTTGCTTTTGGGATAATGGTAAACAATAACAGATTCAATAACGCGAACGCGATCGCCAACTTTCATATGTTTCTCTTCTCTTTCTCGATCGATTTTACAATCGGGCTTGTCCCGATTTTTTAGCAACCTTAATATTTTTGCACAGTACTTGTCTTTTAATTAACAACCTGCTTTAGCTCGAGACAAATAATGGTAAATAAATCTCAAAACAAGTTCCCCTTCCCAATTCGCTGCTAACTTGAATTTTGCCATCGTGTTGTTCTACAATCGCGGCGACGATCGCCAAACCCAAACCCGATCCTTCTTTGGTTCGAGATCTCGCTAAATCGGCCCGCCAAAAACGCTCGAACAGTCTGGGTATTTGCTCGGGAGCAATTCCGATTCCGGTGTCTTCGATCCTGACTCGTGCGCTGCGTTTGAGTTGAGTTAGAGAAACGCTCACCGATCCCGCAGAGCGATTGTATTTGATGCTGTTATCGAGGAGATTGGAAAACAATCGATCTAGTTGAAAAGGATTGGCTTTAACTAAAATATTGTCTGTTAAATTCAATTTGAGCTGAATATTATTGGTTTGCGCGATCGGCTCGAAATGTTCGATCAGATCTTGTAGCATTTCGCTTAAGGAAAAAACTACTTTTTCTTCGGCTTTGAAGAGGTTATCGCTATCGTTGCGGGCTAAAAATAATAAATCCTCAACTAAGTTTTTCATTTGCGCTACGGCTTTTTTAACCATTTTTAGTTTTTTTATGTCAGCAGTGTTCGTGGTTTCGGAGCGAGAGAGCAAAATATCTGCGGCAATATTAATTGTGGTTAAGGGGTGACGTAGTTCGTGGGAAGCATCTGCTGTAAAGCCGGTTAGTCGCTCGTAGCTTTCTAGGGTCGGTTTGAGGGCTTGCTGGGTGAGAATTATGCTGCTAATTATAATTAAGATTAAGGCGGTGATTCCTCCTAAAAACAGACCCAGTCGGAGTTCTTCTAAGGTTATTTCGAGTTGTTCTGTAGATTGACTGGCGCGAATGTATCCTTTAAGTTGGAGAAGATTATTTTCTGAGTCGTAACTGTAGACCGAAATAGTGACGCTGCGAATCGAATCTTGTTGTTGAATTATTGGAGATCCCTGCTTTAATTGGGAATAGGATACGTGTTTGACTAGGGGAAATTGGGGAAAAAATTTTCCTTTACGAGCGATCGCTTTACCTTCGGAGTCGAACCATTCTAAACTTTGTTTTCCTTCGATAAAAAGATTGCGCCAAGGTAAATCTCGATCGAAACTTTCAATGCTGCGAGATCCGATTTTCTCTAAACTGGGAACTGCGGTTCTGACTAAATTCAATAATGCTCTATCTAAATTACGATTTAGATTGCTGTCGAAATAAATATATAATGCTACTGCCGATATTCCCAAAATGCTGGCCATTGCTGTTATGTAAGCTAGCAGCAAACGCAAACGCAAGAATTTAAAACTGTAACTAGGAATTTTGTTTGAGGCGATAGCCCAAACCATAAACTGTTTCAATAAGATCGCTAGACGCTCCAGCATTTTTTAATTTTTGTCTCAAACGCTTAATATGTGCTTTGACGGCATCTTCTTGTGGTGTTTCTTCGTAAGACCAAAGATTTTCTACAATCGTACTGCGACTCAACACCCTCGAACCGTGACGCAAGAATAATTCCATTAAACGATATTCTTTTGGTGTTAATGTTAATGGTTTTTTTTGATAGGTTACTTCGCAACTCGAAGGATCTAATGTTAAATCGCCCCACTCCATGATCGGGGCGATCGACGATTGTCCCCTTCTGAGTAAGGCTCTAATTCTTGCTAGTAATTCTTGTAAATTATAAGGCTTAGTTACGTAATCGTCTGCTCCTGCATCCAATCCTGTCACTCGATCTTTGGTGGTATCTTTAGCTGTTAGCATTAAAATCGGCATTAAATAACCGTTTGCTCTCAATTTTCGACACACACTAATTCCGTCCATTTGCGGTAGCATTACGTCTAACAGCAACAAATCGTAACTAAATGCTTTGACTAAATCTATTGCTGTTTGACCGTCATGGGCTAGTTCTACCACATAGTGATTGTCAATTAAGGCTTCTGTTAGCATTTCAGCTATACTTAAGTCATCCTCAACTAATAGAAGTTTCATAATTCTTTATAATTAAACTTGGAACTCAATCTTTTAAGATTTATTAACTTTATTCTTTTTAATTGGGCTGAGATTGGTGTTTCTCTTTTGAAACCTTGTAACAATCTATCATAAACTTTTTGTTGTCTAGTTGACTATCTTTAAAATGTTTTTTTAGACAAAATCAAAACAAGTATTTTTGCCCTCTTCTTCTCAATTTAATTTGTTTTTTAATTTTTTTGTAACCTATAGATAAAAAATCTAGTTTCTCGTAACTTTTTTTACAAAAAGAAGTGGCGATCGCGGCAGCTTCAAACCGGATCGCTATTAGCAAAATTAAAGGGTCTAATTACAAATTAAAATCTCAATAGCAAATAGACCAGTGAATTTTAACTATTTGGTTTTTGTTGCAGATTTTTTTTTCTTTTTAGCTTTAGCGGCCTTTTTCTCGGCTTTTTTCTCGGCTTCAATTCTTTGTCTTTCTTGCTCTTTTTCTTCTGCTATTTTTCTAAGATAATAATTATAATCTCCTGCATAAACTATTAATTCTCCATTTCTGATTTCAACAATTTTGTTAGCAACTTGAGAAATAAAATAGCGATCGTGAGAAACAACTATCAAAGTTCCATCGTATTGCTTGATGGCATTTTCTAGCATTTCTTTAGCAGGAATATCTAAATGATTGGTAGGTTCGTCCAAAATCAATAAATTAGCTGGAGAAAGGAGCATTTTTGCTAAAGCTAAACGGGCTTTTTCGCCTCCACTGAGTGCTTTAACTTTTTTGAATACGGTATCGCCACTAAAAAGAAAATTCCCTAACAAACTTCTAACTTCTGAGTTTTTCCATTCAGGAACTTCATCGTGAATGGTATCGATTACTGTTTTTTCTAAGTTTAAAGCTTCTGCTTGATTTTGCTCGAAATAACCAGGAATAACGTTATGTTTGCCGAGTTCAATTTGACCAGAATCTACTTTTTCTTGACCCATAATCAAGCGCAAAATAGTCGATTTTCCCGAACCATTAGGGCCTAATATGGCAATGCGATCGCCTCTTTCTACTAATAAATCTGCACCTAAAAAGAGGATATCATCGTTATAAGTGTAAGTTAGATCTTCAATTATAACTACATCTTTACCGCTACGAGGTGCGGGAGGAAACTGAAATTTTAATGTTTTTAAATTGCTAATAGGTGCATTAACTAGCTCCATTTTATCTAGTTGTTTTTCCCTACTTTTTGCTTGGGTGCTGCGGGTCGCACTGGCACGAAATCGCTCGATAAAAGCCTGCTGTTTTTCTATTTCTTTTTGCTGTCGATCGAACGTTGCTAGTTGAGCCGCACCTGCTTCTGCTTTTTGTTGTAAATAAGCCGAATAATTACCCAAATAAGTACTAGAAACACCTCTTTCTGTTTCGACAACTTTCGTACAAAGACGATCGAGAAATTGGCGATCGTGAGAGACAATTACCATCGGCGATTTTAAATTTTTGAGATAATTTTCTAACCATTCGATCGTTTCTAAATCTAAATGGTTGGTAGGTTCGTCCAATAGCAATAAATCGGGATTTTGAAGTAAAATTTTACCCAAACTCATCCGCATTTGCCAACCACCGCTAAAAGAACTAACTAAGCGATCGCCGTCTTCGGGAGTAAAACCCATTTCTGGTAAAATTTTCTCTATTTCTGCTTCTAAACTATATCCGTCTAGGGCTTCAAATTTACGTTGTAGTTTATCTAATTTATGAATTAATCGATCTAAAGTTTCAGGATCGGCAGTTTCCATCTCTCGCTGTACTTGCGTTAATGAATGCTGGATCTCGCTAGCTTCTTGATATACCTGCCAAAATTCTTCTCTGACAGTACGACTTAATTCTACTTCAAATTCCTGGGTTAAATAGCCGATATGCAGCGATGAAGGGCGAATAACTTCTCCGGTGGTGGGTTCTATTTCTCCGTTGATAATTTTAAGCTGGGTGGACTTACCCGCACCATTTACCCCTACTAAGCCAACTCTTTCTCCCGGTTTGACTTCCCAGTTGACATCTTTAAGTACTTCCCCTGTAGGATATATTTTTCCGATCCGTTCTAGTCGTAACATCGAGAGTCTCCAAAAAAGCGCGATCGCTTTATACTTTTATCGCTTGTTTGTTGTTTCGTTTTTGATTTTAAGAGACTCGATCGAGGTTTGCAAATAAATTTTTTTTTTGCGAAGATTTCTTTGAGACAATTTCGCTTTGACAATTATGTACTAAAATACTCTAATTTGTAGGCATTCTCCGCTCCTAAAATTGAAGTTAATCTAAATCGATCGCAATTTTATACCATTTTTCAAGGGCAACAACCGATTTAGTACCATAGTACCTCGGTACAGAAGTCAGAAGTCAGAAGTAAGGATAATACTGGACAAGTATATTATAATATTTTATTTTTATATTGAATTTTTTCAGTATAAAAAATGT
>CAYWIH010000054.1:0-29787 GCA_964458305.1 uncultured bacterium
GTAATTCTCGATCGGTAAAACTATTTTCAACCAAGCACCTCCAGTTTCTGGATGATTTTGAGCTTCGATCGAGCCGCGATGGGCTTTAATCACTTCGCGAACTAAAGCAAGACCCAAACCACTACCAGAAGTAAGAGGATATACACTAGGAGAATTTGGGGCTGAAGTAGAAGTTTGTCTGGTGCGAGAGGTATCCCCGCGATAGAGTCGCTCGAAAATATGGGGAAGATCGGAAGGAGCAAAACCCGGCCCGGAATCAATAACATTAATTTGAACGTATTTAGGAGAATCGACAATTTCTAGTTTGGTTATATTTTTAGCAATTTCGCGAACTTTGACTTGAATTTTGCTTCCTGGGGGACTGTGTTTGAGAGCATTATCAAAAAGGTTGAGAAAAACTTGAGTCAAACGAGCGCGATCGGCTTCTAAGTGAAATAATTCCGGGCCAGCATAGACTAGATCTACTTGTTTTTGTTGGGCGATCGGTTCGAGAGTTTGCCAAACTGAAAGGATCGATTCTCGCAGATCGAGGGAGTCATAATTTAAGTTTTGTAAGGGATTTTCTTGTACTTGAGTAATTTCAAGCCAATCTTGAATCAAATGCATTAAGCGATCGATTTCACCTAAAACTCTTTCTAATAATTTACTTTCTCGATCGCCGACTTTTTTTTGTATGGTTTCTGAAACCAAAGAGATCGAGGTTAAAGGGGTTCTCAGTTCGTGAGCTAGATCGGAAAAAGCCCGATCGCGAGAGCGAGAAAGTTCGATTAAAGATTGTCGATTTTCTAAAAAAACTGCTACTCTACCCGAATCTAGCGGTAAGGAATAACCTTTTAAAGCAACTGAGCCTTTAGTTGGCGAATTTGTTTCGCTCGAGTTGTAATTACTCGGATAAAAAACCCACTCGCTAACTTGATTTTGTTGAGTTTGGCGAGTTTCTCGCACCAATCGATCTAATTCGTAAGAACGAACTAATTCTAGTAAAAAGCGAATTTTTCCAGGTTGCCAGCGATCGAGTTTTAGTAATTGTCTGGCCTGCTCGTTACACCAAAGTAGTTGATTTTCTTCATCTAAAATTAAATATCCGATCGGAGCTTTTTCTAGGGTTTTTTGCCAAATTTGTAATTGTTGCTCTAATTCTTGATATTTTTGATTGAAGCGAACTAAACCTTGACGCACTATTGACGTTACAGACATCGAACTTAAACGCTCTGTATCTGCAAATAGTATATTTATAATTGGCTGTAATTGTAGTCTATATTGCCTTTGTTTCCAGAAAAAAAAGCCAATTCCCAAACTCAATCCGATGATAAATGCTAAAGCCGTCATTAGATAATTTTTTGACAATGCAAACGAGACTCAGAACTAATATGTTGTAACTAAAGAACTAAAACATTAGGCAGCCTTATATAGACTAATCCTGATATACTTCAGATTAATCATATAGAAATGAAATAACAAATCTATAATTTTTACTAAAAAATTATAAATTCCGAGTCAGCTTGTGAGACTGAGTCATTTTCACTGATTCTAGAATACTAGTTGATTCTAGACTTTTTGGGAAGGGTTTAATTAATTGATTCGATTGATTTAGATAAAAAAGTCGCTCGCGCAGATGCAAACTTATTTACCTTTATTTTAGAGCCGATGGCAGCTATTAAAAAAATTTGTTAATCTCGATGCCGCTATGAAAAAGTTGTTAATCTCGATCGCATCTGTAGGATCTATTTAATTTTGCCAATATATAAGAATAAATTTGAGGATAGACACTAAAAAAATAGCAAAAACTAATTATTTAGCTGCGATCGAAACCTAATGACACGCTTCAAACCGATCCGATCTTTGTTGGCTTCTTGCTGTTTAATTTAACCAAATCTATAGCCAAAACCGCGTACCGTAATTAAATATTCTGGGTGAGAAGGATCTGCTTCTAATTTTTCGCGCAACCAACGGATGTGAACGTCTACGGTTTTACTATCTCCTAAAAAATCGGGGCCCCAGACCTGTTCGATCAATTGTTCTCGCGACCAAACTCGACGCGGATAACTCATAAATAAATCTAACAAGCGAAATTCTTTAGGGGAAAGACTGACTTCTTGGCCGCGAACTGTTACCCGACATTCTTCGGTAAACAGTGAAATATCCCCAAATTGTTGTACTGGTGAATTTTTAGGATTACTGCTGTAGTTTTGGCGACGGATCAGAGCGCGACAGCGAGCAACTAATTCTCGCATACTAAAAGGTTTAGTTAAATAATCGTCAGCTCCTACTTCTAAACCTAAAACTCGATCGGTCTCGCTAGCTTTAGCTGAAAGAATTAAAATTGGTACGATATTACCTTGATAGCGCAATAAACGACAAATATCTAAACCGTTAACTTGAGGTAACATCAAATCGAGAACTATCAAACTTAAAGTAGAGTCGATCTTAATGGTTTCTTCAGTATTATTTTGAAGTAGGTTAAGAGCTTCTTGACTGTTCCCGGCGCAAATCACTTCATAACCTTCTTCTTCTAAAGCCATAACGATCGTATCTCTAATTAAATCTTCGTCTTCCACAACTAAAATGCGATTGTTGTGGATTAATTCTGAAGCAGAAGAAGTATTTTGAACCACGTCAATAGATAGCATGAATGAAATTTATTTTTAGCTTTGAGATAAAATATACTGCAAAAATTAGAGGTTCTTTAGCCAGATATTCTGCTATTTTATACCCTTAATCCATTGCTAAATTACTGTTATCCTGTATTTGAAGCTAGCACGAACTTCAAGGAACGAGTAAAATATTTTATTTCGATCGAGAAAAACAGATCTTTGAGCGTACTAACTCTAGATTAATAGATTTATATATGATTACAACTAAGTATTTTTCAATTTTTACTACTTTTTGTAACTACTTAGAAGTATTTATAGGAGTTTGATATCCTAGTTTCAGTCCGATCTATTTCACAGTTTGTATTTTACCGAAAAATAGCGACTGAAACATTTAAATATCTTAGTTGTCGTCAGATTGCTGTCTGAATAAAGTTTGCAACAAATAACTAAAGTTAGTAAATTATGCTTTTACATTTATCTACCTGGCAAGAAGTTGAAACTTATCTTAAAACAAATTACGGAATAATAGTTCCGATCGGTTCTACAGAGCAACACGGGCCGACAGGGATAATCGGGACTGATGCCGTATGTGCCGAAGCGATCGCCAAAGGGGTGGGGGAAGCCACTAATGCTTTGGTCGCGCCAACAATTAATGTCGGTATGGCTCTACACCATACTGCTTTTCCGGGCACGATCAGCCTGCGTCCTACTACGTTAATACAAGTAATTTTAGATTATGTAAGTTCTTTAACCAAAGCTGGATTTACACATTTTTTCTTTATTAACGGACATGGTGGGAATATTGCTAGCCTCAAAGCGGCATTTTCAGAAACATACGATCGCCTTTCCGATTTAAATTTAGCGGGGGCTGAAAAGGTAAAATGTCAGCTAGCTAACTGGTTTATGTGTCGATCGGTCTATAAGTTAGCTAAAGAACTATATGGGGATGAGGAAGGTTCTCACGCTACCCCCAGCGAAGTTGCTGTAACTCAATTTATCTATCCCGAAGCGATCAAACAAGCAGATCTCGATAAAAATGTTGCTTCTGGCTATCCGATTCGCAGTGCTGCTGAATTTCGTCGCAATTATCCCGACGGTAGGATGGGATCTAATCCTGCTTTGGCAACTCCCGAAGATGGCGAGAAACTATACCATTTAGCTGTTAAGGAGTTGAGCGAATCTTATTTAAAATTTGTTGGCAAATAGAGGTTCGTTCCAATTCGGGAGAGAAATTTTGTAGAGGCGATCGAACATTTCAACTAATATCGGAGTAAAAAAATCGGAAAATAGATCTGTAGCCTTATTTTAGAGAATTGGTGTAATTTACAAAAATTTTTTCCCTAGGTGGCTTCATCTCAGCTTCGTTGCGGCGAACTCTTGCATCTTGAAAAAAAATTGTAATTAATATAGAGAATAATTATAGCCAGGGTTGCTTGTATTGCGATCGCTCCTAAAATACGTGACTTCTCCCAACACTGACAGCAAGCTGTACAGTGTGGGCTTCTCAACTCACGCTGAGACGTTTCTGGATCGGCACTTGTCTAGGTACTTGACCCCCGACAGTACGCCATTACCAGACAGTTTCCGTTCCCGACAGTCCATCGGTACTACCTGTTCCAATCCTCGATTTAGTATAACTTCAGAGCTTGCATGGTCGCGTGTAGTTTGATAGCTACACACAGGACAAACATGAAGCCTTTGAGACAGTTCTTTCTTTCCCGTATGGGTATTGCATTTTGGGCAGATCTGACTTGTGAACTTATGGTCTACCTCAGAAAAGTATCGCCCACGTTTCCAGCATACCCATGACAATAATTGCCTGAATTGACCAAAACTACCATCAAGCATCTGTTTACCCAAAAATCCTGAAGCCGCCACTCGGAAGTCAATATCTTCGACAAATATCATGTCTGCTTGGTCACACAGAGTATGGCTTGTCTGAAAGTGAAAGTTCTTTCGAGAATTAGAAATTTTATGGTGAAGTCGAGCAACTTTTAGCTGTGCTTTCTCCCAATTCTTACCTTTCTTTTGCTTGCGAGATACTTTACGTTGTAGTGATTTCAACTGACTTTGTAAGTCTCGGAAGAAACGAGCAGGTCGAACTCGGAAATTGTTACTCGCCACCAAATATGATTCCAAACCGATATCGATTCCTAGTCCTCTACCTGTCGGTATTGGGTCAGGTACATTAACATCACATTGGATCGTAACTACTGCATACCATATCGTTCCTCTTGCTCTCGATACTATTCTTACTCCTTTGACCTTAAACCCTTCTGGTATTGGTCGATGCACATTTATTGGTACTTGCCCAAAAGTCGGCAGTTTAATGTATTTACCATCAACAGGGTTTTCTTTAAACTGCGGGAACAAGAAGCTACGGAATTGACCGTATTTTTTGAACCTTGGAAAACCAAATCCGCGATTCTTAAAAGCTTCCCAAGTATTGTGCATTCTTTTCACTACATCTTGGGTTACTTGAGAATGAACGGATTTGTACCAGGGATTAGTCTTTTTCCATTGGGTAAGCTGCCGTTTCTGCTCTAGGTAGCTAGGAAAAAGAAGATCGGGTGACATAATATATTCCCGATTCAAAGAACAAGAAAGAACACTACACTTGCGACTATTTATCCAGTCTTTTAAATCTCGTAGACAATGGTTGTACAAACGCCTACAAGTTTCTAGCCATTCAAGCATCAGTGCTTGCTGGTCGGCAGTCGGATAAATTCGATAAGTGTAGTTCATGGTTAGCATGAGATTACTATACCATGTTTAGCGCGATTCATCCGAACGCTAAAATTGAAAATTTATAGCGTCGGGCTTCTCGCGGTTAAGCTAAAATCCTCAAATAGTAAGATAAAAATAAATACTTTCTATTTGCTTTATGAAAGCTAAAAATACTGCTATTACAATCTCCGTAACATTGTTAGCATTTTTGCTCGGTAATTACGCAGCCAGTAAATTTGCCAAACAACAGCGCGTTCAACAATTACTATCCACTGGAGAATGCCTTGATTGCGATTTAAGCTATCTAGATCTTAAATCAGCTAATTTGAGGGGAGTAGATTTAAGCGGGGCAAATTTAGAAGGAAGCGACCTCTCTGGAGCTAATTTAAAAGGAGCTAACCTCGATCGCGCTATTTTGTATAAAGCTAATTTAAAAAACACTTATTTAGCCGATGCTAACTTTCGCAGGGCTAATTTAGAACTGGCTAACTTGGAAGGGGCCGATCTCGGTTGTTCGCAATTGAATTTGACCATGACTGAGGATTCTAACGGAGCTAATCTCAGTTTAAATTTCGATCGGGCTGGAACGGCTAGCAGAGGATTGTCAAATTTTCAATTAAATTTTAATTTAAACGAAGGGTCGATTAGCTTTAATCTGTTTGGTTGCCCCGATTTTGAAGCTGCCAATTTAAACAGGGCTATATTACCAGACGGATCGAGATACTAGTTTTATCTTCCAGAATAACGTTCTTCTGCCCAAGGTTCGCCGCGACGATGGTAGCCATTACGTTCCCAAAAACCCAGTTCTTCGCGATCGAGAAATTCTAAACCGTTAATCCATTTTGAACTTTTCCAAGCATAAAGATGGGGAACTACCAAACGCATCGGCCCGCCATGTTCTGCTGATAATGGTTCTCCAAATAATGTATGGGCGAAAAAGTTATCTTCTCTGACAAATTCTTCTAAAGTTAAATTAGTCGTGTAGCCGCCATAACAATGTTGCATCACGTGGGTGGCAGACGGATCTAATTCTACTAATTTCATAAAATCTGTTACTCTAATGCCAGTCCATTTGACATCGAGTTTTGACCAACGAGTTACGCAGTGAAAGTCTTCGGTAAATTCTTGCTGGGGTAGGTTCATCATATCCTCCCATTTGAAGATTTTTTCTGTAGCTTTACCCCAAACTTTCAATTTCCATTCTTCTTTATTTACTTTTGGTGTTTCTCCGTAAGTAAGTACCGGAAAGCCTTTTGCTAAATATTGACCTGGAGGAACTCGATCGGACGTGTCTGGATCTGGTTTGTTAAAGAATTTTCCCAACATAATTCTAAACTTTATTATTCCTACTTTTTATATTTTTCCTCGGCAGGGGTACTCAAGGCAAGTTAGGGAGCAAAAGGAGTAAAAGCGCAGTTAAGGTAAAGTAACGAACATTTAATATTGCTCGCAAGTCTGCAATTTTTAGATAATCCCTTTTCTTTCTTAATATTGCTTTACTCTCAAGAACTCCCCCGAAGATCTTAAATGCTTTAATTTTCTTCTTCCTCTTCTTCGTCTTTGGCAGGATAGACAAAGCTATTAGAACGGTTGGTTAAAACTGATTTTCCTAAAGAAAGGGCTTTTTGTGCTTCTAATGCTGCTTTTCTTTTCCAGTGCGCTTTACGATGATTTCTTTTTGATTTGGATGTTTTCTTCTTTGGGACAGCCATGATTCGCTGAATATTTTTAGGTACAACCTTTTAATTATAGGGTAAAGATATTTCGATTGGCAGATAATACCGATTTTTGCTATACCCCTACATCCTCTTTAGAGATTTTCAAAACTATTGCGATAAGGAAACAGTATTTTAGTAAAGCGCAACTAAAGTAGAGATCCAGGTGCGATCGACAATAATAGATCTATAAACAAAGACTTTATAAAGAAAACAATGTCAGAAGCATCTCGTGAAAAAAAAATAGTTGTAATTGGAGCTGGTTGGGCAGGTTTGGGAGCAACCTATCACTTAGCCAAACAAGGCTACGACGTGACCTTACTCGAAGCAGCACCTTATCCAGGGGGTTTAGTAGCTGGTTTTAAAAGCGAAAAAGGGCGATCGGTAGAAGGAGGAATTCACGGCTTTTGGTATCCTTATCGCAATATTTTTAGTCTGGTAAAAGAATTAAATCTCGATCCTTTTACTCGCTTCACCCGATCTTCCCAATATTCTCCAGCAGGTTTGGAAGTAGAATCGCCTATTTTTCAAAACGAACCCTTATTACCTACACCATTAGGAACTTTTATTTATACTCGTTTCAAACGCTTACCGCTAACAGATCGACTTTCAGCCCTTCCCTTGCTGTACGCTTTAATTGATTTTGATAATTCTGAAGAGGCTTGGCAACGCTACGACAAAATAACTGCTCGAGAACTATTCAAACAGTATGGGGTTTCGGCGAGATTGTATCGAGATGCTTTCGAACCGATGTTGTTAGTGGGTTTATTCGCTCCAGGAGAACAGTGTTCGGCAGCTGCAACCCTAGGAATGCTTTATTACTTTATTTTGGCTCACCAAAGCGATTTTGATGTGGTTTGGTGTCGGGGAACGGTGGGAGAGAAGATATTTAAACCCTGGGTAAAAAGGATCGAAGAACTCGGTGGAAAAGTTTTAACCAATAAAAGGGTTAACGATCTGATTTTGGATGAAAATGGCAGAGTAAAGAGTGTTGTTTGTGGTGATGAGACTTTTGAAGCCGATGCGGTGATTTCTGGGGTTAGTGTTAGCGGCATTAAAAAAATTGTTTCTGGAAGTAATACTCTCAATAATTATGCCGAATTTCGTAATTTAACTAACTTAGGAGGTATAGACGTTCTGGCGACTCGTTTGTGGTTCGATCGCAAGGTAAATATTCCCCTTCCTTCTAATGCTTGTTTTGGTTTCGATCCTACGACTGGTTGGACTTTTTTCGATCTCAACGATCTCCACGACGAATATAAAAACGAACCTGGTAGCGTTATTGAAGTAGATTTTTACCATGCCAATCAATTATTGCCGATGAGCGATGACGAAATTGTTGGCAAAATACATCGAGATCTTGCTACCTGCGTCCCGGAATTTAGACAAGCAAAAGTATTCGATCGCAGTATAATTCGAGTCCGTCAGGGAGTAACTCATTTTGCACCCGGAAGCTATCAATATCTTTTAAACGGTAAAACTAGTATCGAGAATCTGTTTATGTGTGGAGATTGGATCGTTACTAACCACGGTTCTTGGTCGCAAGAAAAAGCTTACGTTACTGGTTTGGAAGCGGCTAATTTGGCGATCGAACAATTTGATATCGGTCAAAAAGCAAATATTATTCCCGTCGAACCGGACGAACCCCACATTCAAGCAGGTCGCGAGATTAATCGAACGATACGGGATCTCTCAAGTAGTATTTTCCCAAATTTTTGGCTGCCATAATCGTGAATTTTGTCCCCAGATCGGGAACATTATAATGGGATGAGACAATGCTCGAATTTTTTAGCTTCGAGCTAATTTCTCTAATAATTGGGGGATTGACATATGTTTGGTAGAAAGTCCGAACCATCCAGACCACCCAGACCCGTTCGACAAGCTAATGTTGAAGTTGAAACTATACCAGATGTAACGGTCACACCCGAAACATCTTCTAGAAATGCGGAGGAAAATATTTTCGTGAACGATCGAGATTTAAATGATTCTGAGTTAGTTAGAAAAGCTGAAAGCATTAATTCTGTAGTCGCACCCTATTTTATTGTGGTGGTGGGTCTATTGCTAATGGACAAGATTTTTTTCTTGGGTTTGTTGCTTTTAGTCGTAGGTATGTTTTCTCTACTGAGAATTTCCATACAAGATATCATCATTTGGGTTGACAATATTAAAAAATCATTATAATAAAGTGCGATCGCTCTTATTTTTCAGGCGATCGCAATTTTTTTACGATTAATTCACAATTTTTAGTTTCTTAGGGATCTACCCAGCGACCGTCTTCTTTAATTAAATTAATTAACTGTTGTACTCCTTCGCTTTCGGGTACTTTTTTAATCTCTTCTCTGCCGCGATATAAAGAAATATACCCGGGTTGTTTGCCAACATAACCATAATCGGCATCGGCCATTTCTCCCGGCCCGTTGACAATACAGCCCATTACTGCTATGTCCAAACCAGTGAGATGTTTGGTTGCTTCGCGCACTTGATGTAAAACATCTTCGAGATTGAATAAAGTCCGGCCGCAGGAAGGACAAGCTACGTATTCAACCATAGTTTTACGCAGCCCTAAAGCTTGTAGAATGCTGTAACAGACCGGAATTTCTTTTTCTGGGGCTTCGGTAAGGGAAACTCTGATCGTATCGCCGATTCCGTCCGCTAAGAGAGTTCCGATCCCGGCAGTAGATTTAATTCTGCCATATTCGCCATCTCCTGCTTCGGTTACCCCTAAGTGTAAAGGATAATCCATACCTAGCTCGTCCATACGGCGAACCATGAGACGATATGCTGCTAACATTACTGGCACTCGCGAAGCTTTGAGAGAAATAACGATATTATAAAAATCTAAAGATTCACAAATCTTAATAAATTCTAGGGCAGATTCTACCATCCCTTCGGGAGTATCGCCGTAAGTAAACAGCATTCTTTCGGCTAAAGAACCGTGATTTACGCCGATCCGCATTGCTTTACCTTGTTCGCGCAAGGAAACGACTAAAGGCTCTAAAGTTTCGCGAATTTTAGTTCCAATTTCCTCAAATTCTGTTTGAGTGTATTCGGTGCGATCGCTTTTTGGTTTTTCAAAGACGTACAAACCGGGATTGATCCGCACTTTATCGACGTGTTTTGCCACTTCTAAAGCTATTTTCATGCCGTTGTGGTGAACGTCTGCCACTAAGGGGACTGGTTTGTAGGTTTTAGCGAGTTTTTCTTTAATTTCTGCTAGTGCTTTAGCATGACCGATACTGGGGACGGTAACGCGAACGATTTCGCAGCCAATTTCATGAAGACGACGAATAGCGGCTACAGAACCATCGATATCGAGGGTATCTTCATTAATCATTGACTGTACCACTACGGGATTGTTACCGCCAATAATTACATCTCCAACTTTAACCGGACGGGTTTTGCGGCGATTAATTTTGGTATCGATCGCTTGAGTGGTTTGATTTTGAGGATTTTCAAGAGTTTGCATAATATATCGGTCGAGGTTTGCCCTCTAAGATCGAAAATTTATACATATTATTCTCTCAAATTGTTATTTGTTTTATTTACTTAGCACTAACTGGGATCTCGATCGCCAGTTTAGTTAAAAACCCTTCGAAGTCAAAATATTGTTCGATTAACTCTCGAGCGCAATTAACTTTAATTGGTTCGCGAACTCCTACTTTACCAAAAGTACTATCGACTATTTCTACCGTAGTCAGGGTGTCCAAATTGACCGAGAGAACGGGAATTTCTAAATCTTCAGCCCGAGAAAGAATTAGGGGTTGAGGTGGCACTTGTCCGGTGAGAATCAGACATTGAGTCGAAGTTTCTAAAGCGGCCATTTGCAGCTCGGTGCGATCGCCTCCAGTAACTACGGCCATGTTATTTCTTTGGCGGAAATATCTTAGGGCGGAATTGACGTTCATTGCCCCAATACTGAGACTTTCTACCATTAAATCTTGTCTGTCTTCGCGACATAATACTTTGGCATCGAGTCGCTTGGCTATTTCGCGAACGCTGACGCTGCGAAGTAAATCGGCTCTGGGGAGCATGCCAAATATATTAATTCCGAGATTTTCTAAATAAGGTTTGATTTTATTGGATACTAATTCTAAATCTTGTGGGGGTATGTCGTTGAAGATCGCACCCAAAAGGCGATCTCCCAAATATTCTTTAGCTGCGATCGCATTATCTACCGAGCGCAAAGAATGATAGGGAAGGACTAATAATACAGCAGCATCGACAATTGTTGCTATTTGTCCGACAGATAAGCCAAACAGACTTCCTTCGGTCAGGTTTGCCGGCCCTTCAAAAATAATTAAGTCTGCAGTTGTTTGTTCGACATATTCTTTTAAGATTTGAGAATAACCCGTGGCAGTTTCTCCAGAAAGACAAGAGCCGATCGTGCGATCGTCTAGATACAAGAGGGGCGATCCTATTTGTTCTGGAGATAGTTCGAGAGTTTCAGCCATAAAGCTAATGTCATCTTCGACGATTTGGCTGGAGTTGTTGTTGCTAATCGTTCCGATCGGTTTGCTGTAAGCTAGAGACAATCCTCTTGCTTTGAGATATGGGGCAATTCCTAAGATTGTTGTTGACTTACCTCCGTAAGCTTCTGTCGAAGCGATCAGCAGGTTATGGGCAGATTTTGCCACGGTTTTTTCTCCTTACTTTTATTTAAGGCTTTATTTTATCTGCTCTTCGCCCTCTAGTAATTTTTTAATTCATTCAAAGCGTAAGAGTTTGCGATAAAATTTTCGAGGAAAATCAGTCGCTCGAGCGCGTTTAAATTTTACAACTACTTCTATCAAGTAATCTATAAATTCAGAATTTGATAAAGTGACTTCATAACTTAATTCTGCTTGTCCTTCAAATTGTAATCGGCAACGAGTTAATTCCATGGGCAGTTTAGAAACGAACCAACTGGCTACAAAGGGAATACTCCCACCACCTTCTATTTGACGATCGCCTTCTAACGATCCTTGTTGATAGAGGCTTAAGGCATATGGCAGCCAATTTTGTTTGTTTTTGGCATAGTAAGGAATGTAGATAACTACGTCTTGTTTTTTGGCGGGTTTGAGTGTTTCGAGGGCAGTCATAAAATTAAGCAGTGTCCGAACGATTTTTGCTGGAGATTCCATTTTTAGAATTCCCCCAAATTGAAGCCAGAATAACAATTAGCTCGATATCTTTCTGAGGTCTTCTTTAATTTATTTTTTTTATCCACATGGTTCAAAATTTCAATCGTCCCTTAACAATTAATTGTCCGACAACTGCTGAAGGAAAAACGATTAGTGTCGCACCGATGATCGATCGCACCGATCGCCATTTTCGTTATTTTATGCGTCAAATTACGAAACGCACCTTACTATATACGGAAATGATAACTACTTCTGCGATTATCTTTGGCGATCGCTCTTTATTGCTTGATTTTTCTGAGAGCGAAAAACCTGTTGTTATCCAATTAGGTGGCGATAACCCTAAAGATTTGGCTGCTTGTGCCAAAATTGCCGAGGATTGGGGTTACGATGAGATTAACCTCAATGTGGGTTGTCCTAGTTCTCGGGTACAAAATGGTAATTTTGGTGCTTGTTTGATGGCACAGCCTGAAAAGGTAGCTGAAGGAGTCGCGGCAATGCAAAATGCTGTTAAGATTCCGGTTACTGTCAAACATCGGATCGGCATCGACGATCGCGATCGCTATGAGGATATGGCTGAGTTTGTCAAAATTGTTTCTGAAGCGGGTTGTCGTCGTTTTATCGTTCACGCCCGTAAGGCTTGGTTGCAGGGTTTGAGTCCGAAGGAAAATCGCAATATTCCCCCGCTACGCTACGATGATGTTTATCGTCTCAAAGAGGATTTTCCCGATTTATTTATCGATATTAATGGCGGGATTACTACCATCGATGGGATTAAAAAGCAATTAAATTTTGTTGATGGGGTGACGATCGGTCGCGCTGCTACTGACAATCCTTATTTATTTGCTACGATCGATGGCGATTTTTACGGCGATCGGGTTGCTCCTGTAACTCGTCTTCAGGTAGTCGAAAGAATGCTCGATTATATCGATTTGTGGTGCGGCAAAGGTTTAAGATTAAATCGTATCAGCAGACATATGTTAGAGCTATTTTCTGGCTGTCGGGGCACTAAAGCTTGGAAAAGATATATCAGTGAAAATGCTCATTTACCTGGTGCTGGTTCTGATATTATTCGCTCGGCTTTAGCTAAAGTTACCGATTTTTAATATTTTAACCCTCTATATTTGAGTGTTTTCTTTTTGCGATTTAAGATTTTTTGAGGGTCAATTTTATGTTTTACTGGTTGTTTGATAATTTCTCTTCCTCTATACTTAATTACGGTTACTTCTTCGTCTTCAAGGGCTTCAGATATTGCTGTGGTTTGATGTTGTAATTGTCGTTTTAGATGCGACTGTGTCAGGGTTACGTGCAATTCTTCTTTTTCGCACCATAACGTTAAATATTCGGTACTTTTAACTATTATCGAGGTAACTGGTTTTTCTCTTTCTAAAAATCTGCGACAAGAATCGATCGCCATTTGAAATTGACTTTTTTGATAAGAGCCTACTTTACAAAACAAAATACCTCTATAAACTATACCGGGGTAAACTCCTTCTAAAGGGGATTCTGAATTACTAACCTGACAATATTCAATATCTTGTTCTGTTAGAATAAACATTTTATTTCTTAACTTAAAATCAATTTATTTGCGGGATAACAAATTCGCCATCTTACACTCTTTATTTCTTTTCTTTCTCAGTACTTTTTCGCAAAACATAATTATTGTAATATTTTTTAATATACTAAATAACTAAAGTTTTTAAGGGCAAAATATTTCAGGGATAATTAGATATTCTAAGAGCTTTTCTGAGAAAGAACGCTATGGATATTGAGAAAAAGATGTATTTATAACCCTGTTAATTTATTATAATTCTCGGTTTAGCTTTTAGGCAAACCTTGGCAACAAATTTTCAACTTCATAGCTTTTGAGATCGAAACATTTTCTTTTCAAGTTCTCACAATATCTAAAAATTGCAGATCGCAAAATCGATCTTTTTGCTCGAGTTGAAAAAAAATAACTCGGATAAATTTTCTTGTCTTATCCGTAATTATACCCAATGTCGAACGAAACAAGTTCAAAAAAAAAAATTAAGATGATATTTCTGCGGCAAAACTACACAAACGCGTAAAATGAAAAGGCCCGGCGATCGAACCCCAAACTAATTCGTCTGTTTCGGGATCTAAACCGCGATCGAGACTGATTAATTTTTCTGGATCTACTTCAAAACTATTATCTAAATAAGTCTTTTTCCCTTTTCTTTCCACCAAACAGGCTTTTCCGGGCTTAATTTCTCCTTTGAAACTATTCCCAGTCCAAACAACGTTCATATCGCAACCGGACAACAATTCGATATCGTCTGGGGTCAATTGTTTTAACTTTTCTAAATCTCGAGCCGCACCGTAAAATTTTTCTTCTTCTTTGACTTTATAGTTTTCTAGTTCGATGCGATCGTTGACTAGATTAAATTTCAAGACTCGCAAACGATAGGGTTTGTTAAGTAAAAAATCGTAAGCTTGTTCGAGAAACAAACTAGTTGCTGAGAGTAAATTGTCGGGTAAGGGGCGCATACAAACGCGAATGTGGGCGAAAAAGGGTGGGTTAGCATAAGCTTGTGCTTGATTGCTAAAATCTCCTGCCATCCAGCTTGCTAGGGTTTTGATATCTGTAGAATGGGTCATGATTTACTTTCTTAAAAATTGTCTTTGAAGTATATTAAAATAGCAAAAAAATATAAGATATTATGTCATTTTTAAAGCAGTTTATTCTCGCACCAAACGAAATAACAAAAACTGAGTTTTTTGCTCTTGGCTAAAATTATTATCGCTGACTAATAGTAAAGTCGAGCTGCCATCGGGTAAAGCAGGCCCTACGGTCATTCCTTCTAGGTTATCTAAAGTAATATTTAATTTGGATAAATCTAATAATAGCTTTTTTCTCATCGGTACGACGCGACTAATATCTCCAGCCAGACTATCGATGCGAGAAGTGTCGTTGGCATTATTAACTACTACCTGAAAAATTTTCGCGCCGAAACCAAACAATCCAAAAGTACGCTCTAAACTCAGAAAATATCTTTCTTTAAAAACTAACAATTCCGTCAAGCCATTATTAATAACGGTAGGAGGAGCCGGATCTTCTAAGTACAAATGTTCGGCTAAAAGTCCCGGACTGCCTACAGAATTAATAACATAATGTAACATTCTAATTCTGGTCTGAGGCATTCGTTCTGTTTCTGCTTCGGATACTATTGCAGAAGGGGTATCTTGCCAAAGAGATGATTCGGTAGCAGCAAAAATGCGAAACGGATCGTCGGGGAGAGAGCTAATATTGTTAACGGTTAAAGCTTCAAAACCTAAATTTTCTCTAATTCCGCGAGTTGGTTGGGGATTTTCTGGAGTTTTGTCGCTCAGATATCTTTTAGGTATCCTTAAATTTAAGGCTTGTCTTCCGCTTTCGAGGTCAAATTCAGCAATAAAAGGAGCGATATTTTTATTGGGAATGCCTTCGCTGGAAATAAAGACACTATTGCGAGGAGACAAAGATAGTCCTTCTGGATCTATACTTCCTGGCAAATAATTATTTCCTTGGGGAGTTTTAAGAAAGGTAACATCTTCGAGCTTAATTTTGTCGATCTTCTCACGATCGATTTCGATCGAAAAAGTATAAAATCTAGCCGGAGCGAAAACAGATCGATCGTCCGATAAAGCATAAAAAACATTTTTATTACGGTTGTATGCTATCGCCGACAATCCCCCAACTGGAGTATCTTTATAAATGGTTTTAGGTAAATCGTATTCCGATAAAAATTCAAGAGATACTTTAGGAAATACTCGCTCTTGTGCCATTGCTTGGGGCGATACACCGCTACTGCAAGCTGTTAATAAAATAGGGATACTCAAGCAGATAAATAATCTTAAAAACCGCATTAGCTCGCTCGCTCGCTCCCTCACCTACTTACTCCTTAACTAATACAATCACAAAAAAAAACCGATCCCTAACCAATATAGATCGGTACCCAATTTCCTTGTTAAAAACATTTTCCATCTAATCGGTTACCTCAGTCTCATTTATTTAATAAATCTTAATTATTCATCTCATTAGACTACCCTCCCGAGTGGGGGTAACGTAACATAGTTTACAAAGTAAATCAGTTGAAAATGTTCAAAATTAAACCGGCGATCGCGATTTTAATAGCTTCGATCGCTTTAGAGTTAAATAAACCGAATAGCTATGTTTTAGGAGCGACAGAAACAGCCAATCCTTTAGAGATCGAGAGGATCGATCCTTTATTACCAAATCGATCGAGCGAACGTCCTTTAAGTCCTTTAGAAAAATATAAACTAGAGCGAGAGATCTTAAAACTAGAACAAAAAGCAAAAACTGAATCTGAAGAGATCTCTTTTGAAATCTGGTATCGAATCTTAAGATTAAAAAGGGAATTAGGTTTGCTAGCAGAAATAGAAGCTTTAGGGAATGTAGGGGCGATCGCTTGGGATAAAAGCCGCGCCAGGGATGTGACAATAATTACTCAAAGGTTAAAGGCGATCGAGCAAGATATAATTTTAACCCGAGATAAAGATCTTACTTTATCCTTAGCTCTAGGTCAGGCTTATCGACAATTGAGAGATTTCGATTTGGCGATCGCTATTTACGAAAGAATTTTAACAGATGCAACAAAACTTGAAGATAATTCAAGCAAAATAGAGACTTTAAAACTGTTAGGTGAACTTTATTTAACAAAATTTGATTATTCAAAAGCAGCACCAGTTTATGAAGAATTATTAAATAACGCTCGCTCGTCAGGAGATAATTTTAATACTGGAATTTATTTAACTCAATTGGCAAAAATTTACGATCGAATTGCACTGCCAGAAAATGCTTTACCAATCAAAGAAAGACTGCAACAAAAATATCTTAACAGTGGCAAGCTTCAAGATTTAGTAAAGCTTAAAATATCTATAGGAGAAGATTACGAAGCAATTCAAGAACCAGAAAAAGCAAATGCTAACTATCAAGAAGCTTTTAATTTGGCTTGGTCTTTACAAAATTTAGCTGCAGCTAGTTTGGCTTTAGAAAAATTAGCAAATCTTTATTTAGATTACAATCAGCCCCTAGCAGCCGTGGAAATTTATCAACAATTAATTAAAGTACAACAACAATCTTATAATTTTTTCGGCTTGATGAGTACTTACGATCGCATCGGAAAAATTTATTTAGATCGGGAAAACTTTAGCCAAGCGATCGAGGCATTTCAAAAAGGAAAAGAGATCGCCAGAACTTTACAATATCGAGAAAATTACTTTATCGATCGGATTAATACGATTAAGCAAGAAATAAGAAAAGAAAAAGTTTATCTTAACATCGAATAAAGAGGACGATAAAAATAATAAAAAATATTACTTTGCTAAAAAAATAGATAAAAATGTATGAAGATCGAGGAAAAGTGGCTTAAATATGTTGGAAAATAAGCTAAAGATGTTCGAAACGATCGTGAATTCAGGAAATTTATTATGCAGATTTTTCGCCGACAAACTTTAGGGGCCGATCGCAAAGGTAATTGTAACGAAGAAGATACTCGACAACGCATCTTAGATGCGGCTTTACGTTTGTTCGCCGATCGAGGCTACGATGGAACTACCACTAAAGATTTAGCAACAGCAGCTAATATAGCAGAAGGAACTTTGTTTCGTCATTTTCCTAGCAAAAAAACAATTCTCGTTGAAGTAGCTAGCTTGGGATGGGTAGAAATTTTGACCGATCTGCTGACAGAATTGAGCGAAATGGGTAGCTATAAAGCCATAGATCGGGTAATGCGCCGGAGAATGTTAAATTTTCAGAAAAATAACGCTCTGATGCGAGTTTGTTTTATGGAAGCACAATTTCATCCCGAGTTGCGCGATCGTATTCACTCAGAAGCGATCGTGAAAATGAGCGATGTCGCAGAAGCTTTTTTTCAAACCGCTATGGATCGCGGAATCTATCGCCGAATGAATCCCAAAGTAGTTGCTAAAGTATTCTTAGGTATGTTCGCGATCGCGGGATTTTCTCATCAAACTATTATGAATCCTTCCGCTTCTCCCCAAGAATTACACGAAATGGCCGAAGGTATTGCTGATATTTTTCTGAATGGCGTATTAGTTAGAGAATAGCTTCAATTAGATATTCGTTTGCTGTTGGCTTAGCTACCCTCAAATTAAATTGAGAATTTTTTTTGATGGGTAGATTTATTCTGTTAAAAAATTTTAAAATGACTATTTCCAGTCTCCGCTACAAATTAAAAAAAAAGAAAAGCGATCGCGGTAATCTCTGGGATCGATTTATGGCTATTTTAGCTTCGGCTAACTTGGCTTTAGTTTTGTTCGATCTCAGTTACGTACCTTTGCGGGATTTTTGGCTGCAAGGTAGAATTCAATACGATATTAAATTCGGTTTAATTAAAGCTAAAATTCCCGAAGAACCAATAATAATTCCTACTTTTGGGATAACTGAATATTACGATCGAGTTAAAGCGATCGAGCCTTATCGCGATACCGAACAATATTTAAAATTAGTTGAAGATTTTAATGAAGAAATCGATTTAATTACCCGACAAGCCCAAGGATATACCGCCGCAGATCTCCAAGGAATCGAAAAAACTAATCCGAGTTTATTGGGTAAAATCGATCGCGAAATTGCCGATTATATTAACAAAAATATCTCGCCAACCAGAAGAGAAAAATTGCAAAAAATGTTGGCAAATTTGCAGGTTGAAAGTGAAAATATAATCGATGATAATCCTTTTCAAGTAGCTAATAAAACAGGTACTTTAGAAAAGATCAAAAATCAAATGCGCCTGCATATCTTTGAGAAGGAAGATGCTTCTTCAACTCGAGCTTTTCAAAGGTTTTGGACTCTAGATTATTTACTAGAAAATGGCATTTGGAAACAGCGATTTTTTTTTGAAGAAGATATTACACCATTAATTTCAAGAAATTATTATCGTCCCGTCGGCGAAAACGGACAGCCAGTCGATTATTTTGGTTTGATTGATTTTTTGTTTTTTCCACTGTTTGCTTTCGATTTTCTCCTGCGTATTTGGCTGATTCGTCGCCGTCATAATGGGATAACTTTATTCGATGCAGTTTTGTGGCGTTGGTACGATCTTTTTCTGTTTATTCCCGTCTTTCGTTGGCTGAGAATTATTCCCGTAACTATTCGTTTGGATCGGGCTAAATTAATTGATTTAAGCGAAATCGTCAAACAAACTCGTCAAGGATTTGTCGCTAATATAGCCGAAGATCTGACCGAAATAATTGTAATCAGGATTTTAAATCAGGTTCAATCTGCTATTCGCGAAGGAGAAGTAACTAAATTTTTAGAAAGTAAAAATGTTCGCGAATATATCGACTTAAATAATACTAATGAAGTCGCAGAAATAGCGAAAATAATTGCCGAAGTATTTATCGTGCAAGTAATCCCTCAAATTAAACCCGATATCGAAGCAATTTTAAAATATACTATCGAAAAAGCGATTCATCAATCTCCAGCATATCGCCAATTAGAAAAATTGCCCGGTATGGAACAGTTACAGCATAACTTAGTCGAACAGTTAATTAAACAAACATATCAAACATTTTCCGATACTCTCAAAGGTTTCTTGGAAGAAGATCCCGACTTCGATCGACTTTTAGATAATTTGGTTAATAACTTTAGTAAAATTTGGAGCAAACAAATACAAACTAAAGAAAGTCTCCAAAAAATTGAACTTTTAGCTATCGATCTTTTAGAAGAAATTAAAGTTAATTACGTCGAACGTTTGTCTCAAGAAGATATCGAAGAAATTATCGAACAAACCAGAATATTACACCAAGGCGATCGCAATATACCTCAACTCAAATCCGCTCGATTTAAATAATTTAATGTTATTATAGAAACGTTTTGGTATTTAATAATAAAGGAAAAGTGCTTTAAAAACTGAAAAAGTGTTAAATTAATTTAAAAAAATAAGATTACAAAGTAAAATATTAAAGTAAAGTAGAAAAAATAGAGAAATACAAACGCCAGCTTAGTGATAGCATAGAAAAATATCTCGGTTCGAGCTAAGGCAAAGTCAAACGCACTACTTGCCAAAATTTGAGTCGAAACTGCGGTTGTAATCGATCGAGACAAACGTCGGCCAGAGGATTGAAAAAAATCCCCATTGCTTCGAGCAGCAATCCGAGCTATAATTTTGAGTCTCGATCGCTTGAAGTCAGAACTTGCTCAAAGTGGGACTTACCCGCTTTTTTTTGTTGTATTAATAGCGATGACTAATCCTCTGATTCCAACAATTATAGAAATAGCCACACCAGTAGCCGAAAATTTAGGTTTAGAAGTAGTAGGAGCGGTATTTCAAACCAACAAAAACCCTCCAGTACTGCGTTTAGACGTGCGTAACCTAAATACAGATACTAGTTTAGACGACTGCGAAAAAATGAGCCGCGCCCTAGAAGAAACATTAGACGCTACCAATATAATAGAAGGCTCTTATGTCTTAGAAATTTCTAGCCCGGGCATCTCGAGACAGCTATCGAGCGATCGAGAATTTATCAGCTTCAAAGGATTTTCAGTAGTAGTCAAAACCTACGCTCCCTACCAAGATAAAAAAGAAATTAGAGGAAGACTTCAGGGAAGGGACACCCAAGCAATCTACCTCAACCAAAAAGGAAGGGCGATCGCCATTCCCCGCGAATTAGTTGCCAAAGTACAGTTAGAAGATTGAAATAAATTTGCAAACAAAAGTAAAGGAAAACGATAAATATGTCAATAGTCCCCTTGCCAGGTCTGACAACCTTAATAGATCAAATATCTCAGAGGCATAACTTGCCAAAATCATCAGTACAAGAAGCATTGCGAGAAGCCCTACTCAAAGGATACGAGCGTTATCGCCGCTCCCAAACCCTAGAGCGAAGCAACTTCAGCGACGAGTATTTTGATAACTTTGAAGTCGAATTAGACGTAGAAGAAGAAGGATTTCGCATTTTATCCACCAAAAAAATAGTCGAAGAAGTAGAAAATGCAGACCATCACATTGCCCTAGAAGCAGTCAAAGAAAAATTTAGCAAAGAAGCCCAAATAGAAGACGAAGTCGTCATCGAAATAGGAGACGAAGTCGTAGTAGATGTCACTCCCGATCGAGCAGATTTCGGTCGCATGGCAGCCATTCAAACCAAACAAGTCTTATTGCAAAAACTACGGGATCAGCAGCGCAAGCTGATTCAAGAAGAATTTGAAGACTTAGAAGAAACCGTCTTACAAGCCAAAGTATTGCGATTTGAAAGACAATCGATCGTCATGTCAGTCAATAGCGGTTTCGGCCAGCCAGAAGTAGAAGCAGAACTGCCAAAAAGAGAACAACTGCCCAACGATAACTATCGAGCCAACGCCGCCTTTAAAGTATTCTTGAAAAAAGTTAGAGAAGGCCCCCATCGCGGCCCCCAACTAATAGTTTCTCGATCTTCTGCAGCATTAGTCGCCAATCTATTCGCCAACGAAGTCCCAGAAATCGAAGAAGACGTAGTCAGAATCGTCGCGATCGCCAGAGAAGCCAACCCCCCCTCTCGTCACGTCGGCCCCAGAACCAAAATCGCCGTAGATACCAAAGAACAAGATGTCGATCCCGTAGGGGCATGTATCGGAGCTAGAGGCTCTCGCATTCAAGCAGTAGTAAACGAATTGCGCGGCGAAAAAATCGACGTAATCCGGTGGTCGGTCGATCCCTCAATATACATCGCCAACGCTCTTTCTCCAGCCAGAGTCGATCGGGTAATTTTAGTCGATACCGAAGAACGTCAATCCCTCGTTTTAGTCGCAGAAGACCAATTAAGTCTGGCGATCGGCAAAGAAGGGCAAAACGTTCGTTTAGCAGCCAGGCTCACCGGTTGGAAAATAGATATCAAAGATATCGCTAAATACGACGAAGAAGCCGAACGACAACAAACAGCCTTAGAAGCAGAAGCAAGCGAAGCAACAGCACCAGAATACGATCCTCTCGAAACAGCAACTTTAGCTAATAAAAATACCAATCCCTTAATGTTTTCAGAAGAATTAGCAGATGAGGAAGAAGAAGATCCAGACAATTTCGACGATCCGATCGCCGCTGTAACTCCAGAAAACGATCCGAAAACTAACCCCAGCGACGGATGAAGGAACTTCGGATATTTGCTATTATCTAAAGTATTCCTTAAAAAATAAAAAACACTTTCGCGCTGCGACGAACTGTGTCAATAAGTTCCTCTTCTATTACCCTTCTTAAATAGAAATCAAACGATCGAGTTAAAATTATCAATGCAGCCAAATTATCGCCGTTGTTTGAGTTGCGGTAAAGTAGCCCCAAAAACTTCATTTTGGCGAATAGTCAGAGTATATCCGTCGTCCAAGGTACAATTGGATCGGGGGATGGGGCGATCCGCTTATCTCTGTCCTCAAGCTAGTTGTCTGCAGACAGCAAGCCAGAAAAATCGCCTAGGAAGGAGTCTGAGAACATCAGTGTCAAAAGAAATATACCAAACCTTGTGGGATCGCTTGAACCAAGAAAACACATACTCGCAGCAAGATCGAAATAAAAAAACTAAGATATCTGCTGAAATTTATTTTCCCTAGCTAGCATATAAGAAAGTAATCTGCACAACTCAGTGCCGAGCTATTCGAGCTGAAGGTTGAGAAATACCAAAAAAATAATATCGACAAAGCCAAAATTTACTAACTTAACTAAAGATACTCAAAAAACAGAGATCGGGTTCGCTAGACCCAACCGCAATTAAAATTATTGATAAGGCATGAGAGGTTATTCTTAATCAGTTATAGTTACGAAAATTAAACAATTATAAATTTTACTAGAAGCACGAACGAACAATGAACGAATATTTATGCCAACAAACGGTGAAAACACGATAAAAAACAAGACAAAATAAGGGGGCAACTGGATGAACAACGGAAAAGTTAGAATTTACGAATTATCAAAAGAATTGAATCTAGACAATAAAGATATCTTGGAAATTTGCGAGCGGTTAAATATTGCAGTTAAAAGTCATAGCAGTACTATAGATACTAGCCAAGCAGAAAGCATTCGCATTGCAGCAGAAAAATACACTCCAACTTATGCAGGCAACGGAAAAAACAAAGCAAATTCATCGCCAGAAAACCGCTCGGCAAATAAACCCGATCGCAGCCCCAAAAGGCCGCGCAAACAAGAAATATTAGCAGTTCATCACAAACGCAGTCGTCCGAACCAAGCCCCCAATTCAAGATCGGAAAATAACACGCCAAAATTACTAGAAAAACCAGCACCACCTTCTAGACCTGCGGCTTCTCAAACAGAAATTAACCGACCGCCTAAATATTCAGAACAACCACCAAGAGAACAAGAAGAAGATAATAATCTAACTCAACCATCAGCTATCGAACCAAAACAACAGCAACTAGAACCAGATCATATCGAGCGAGAAAACACATTGACAGCAGATACAAAAACTACAGCCAAACCACCTCAACTCCTATCTCCCCCAGTCAGAAGGACAGAAGAAGATAAAAAGAAAGAACAAAAGAGCAGAAAACAACACTCGGGAATTAAAAAACCCCAAAAAAGATCCGGCCCGATCAAAGAAAAACCAGTCCAAATCGCCGCAAGTCCCGCTAAAAATAAACCAAAAGATAAAGATAGCAGCGAAGAGAGAGGGACTAGCACACCAGTATCGAAAAAACCAGAAAAACAATCGGGCAAAAATTCTCGTCGCAGCGGAGAATTAGAACTAAAACTACCCAAACTACAAAAACCGCAAAAGCCCAAACCCTCACCAAGTCAGACAGCTAAATCGACTCAAGAAGATGCCAGTTACAAAGATACTGAAATAGAACCAGAAACCGATTTAGAAGAAACAGAAGAAGAGATCGCTTTAGTCGCACCGCCAAAAAGACCCCAGCCCAAACCGAAAAGACTCGCTACGGGCCCGAGCCGTTCGAAGAAAACAGAATGGGTCGAAGAAGATGAAAAAGAAGACGAGCGTCTCAAAAACAAAAAAGCGACTAAAGGCAAGCGTAAGCCCGTAATTATCGACGATGACGACGACGAATTTGATAATGCCGACAGCCAAAACTCGGCTGGTTCGACAGCAGTTAGTATTTCGATCGCTCGTCCGCCAAAACCAAAATCAAAATCGACTCAACCAGCCCAACGCGGAGCGATCGAACACAAAAAACCCGCACCGAAAATAGGAGACAAGCAAGAACGCAGCAGCGACAAGCGCAAAGATAATAAAAAAGAAGTCGTCGAGCGACCGCCAGAAAAAATTACTTTACCTGGTAATTTGACCGTCAGACAACTTTCAGAATTAGTTAAAGTTCCAGAAACAGATATTATCAAACAACTTTTCTTTAAAGGTGTCCCAGTAAATATTACCCAAACCATCGACGAAGAAACAGCCCGTTTAGTGACAGAAGAATTAGGGATCGAAGTCGAAACCCCAGAAGAAAAATCAGCCGCAGTTAAAGAGACAGAAATGCTCGACGAAGCAGATCTCGAAAATCTGCACCTTCGTCCCCCTGTAGTCACGATCATGGGTCACGTCGATCACGGAAAAACAACCCTGTTAGACTCGATTCGGAAAACAAAAGTAGCTCAAGGAGAAGCAGGCGGGATCACCCAGCACATTGGAGCTTATCACGTAGACGTAGAATACGAAGGAAAAAACAAACAAGTAGTTTTCCTCGATACACCAGGTCACGAAGCATTTACCGCCATGCGTGCTAGAGGAACTCGAGTTACTGACATTGCCATTCTCGTCGTCGCTGCCGATGATGGCGTACAACCCCAAACTAGAGAAGCAATTTCCCACGCCAAAGCAGCAGAAGTACCTCTGATAGTCGCAATCAACAAAATCGACAAACCAGGATCGGAACCCGATCGCATCAAACAAGAATTAACCGAACTCGGTTTAGTCCCAGAAGAATGGGGCGGCGATACCACCATGGTTCCAGTTAGTGCCCTCAAAGGAGAAAATCTCGACGAACTACTCGAGACGATCTTGCTAGTCGCAGAAATTGAAGAACTATCTGCCAATCCCGATCGCGCTGCCAAAGGAACTATCATCGAAGCTAATTTAGATCGAGCTAGAGGCCCGGTTGCTACCTTACTAGTACAAAACGGTACTCTCAAAGTCGGTGACGTTATCGTTGCCGGGCACGTCTTCGGTAAAATTAGAGCTATGATCGACGATCGCGGCGAAAAAGTCGAAGCAGCCAGCCCATCTTTTGCCGTCGAAGTCCTCGGTTTAAACGAAGTTCCTCTCGCCGGAGACGAGTTCGATGTCTTTGAAAACGAAAAAGAAGCAAGAGCGATCGCCGATCTGAGATCTCAAGAACAACGCCGAGATCGCTTGCAAAAAGCATTATCTTCCCGTCGCGTCAGTTTGAGTACCCTCTCCGAACAAGCCAGAGAAGGGGAACTAAAAGAGCTAAATTTAATCTTAAAAGCAGACGTACAAGGATCGGTAGAAGCTATTATGGCTCTGCTCGACCAACTGCCTCAAAATGAAGTGCAAATTCGTCCTTTACTAGCAGCACCTGGAGAAGTCAGCGAAACTGATGTAGACTTGGCCGCAGCCAGTGGAGCTGTAATTGTCGGCTTCAATACCACCTTGGCAAGCGGTGCGAGAGAAGCAGCAGATCGAGAAGGTGTGGATATTCGCGAATACGACATCATCTACAAACTCAAAGATGATATTCAAGGGGCGATGGAAGGTCTCTTAGAGCCAGAAGAGGTAGAGCAAGCCCTCGGAAGTGCAGAAGTTCGCGCCGTATTTACCGTAGGTCGTGGTGCTGTCGCTGGTTGTTACGTTCAATCTGGGAAAATAATTCGTAACCGCTATTTGCGAGTCCTTCGTAATGGCAAAGTCATCCATCAAGGCAATATAGACTCCCTCAAACGGGTCAAAGACGATGTTAGGGAAGTCAATTCTGGTTACGAATGCGGGATCGGTTGCGCTAAATTTAACGATTGGGAAGAAGGCGATATCATCGAAGCCTACGAAATGGTTATGAAGCGTCGTACTCTTTCGGTTAAGTAAATTGAAGGTCTACAAAGCAGTGGGTTATTCCGATCGAGAATAGCTCGCTGTTTGACCTTATGCCTTTAAAAGCGATCGTTAATACATTATATAGTTGACAATTTGGCTATCCTATAAGTAAAAAGTCAATAATAATCAAATGCAAAATCAAGAAACACGATCCGATTTACAAGTATGGCAAAGTTTGAGAAGCGCGATCGCCTCTAGCTCGGGATTTAAACGCTGGCAACAAGAGCGTAATTTACACCAAGGCGATCTCGACGATCTAGTGCGTCGATACCTACGAGAAACCCTAGCAACTTTAGCTTATTAATCTAGTAGCGTCCGAAATCTCGCTAAGTCTCCTAAGACTCGATCGAGCTTATTGTAGGCGTTAACTAGGCGATCGCCTTCAATATAAACGTCTCGAGTTGGGTAATTTTCTAAGACCTCGATTAATTGAATCTCTCCATCTGGTAAAGCCGAACCGACCAAAGCAGCCCTTAAAGACTGTCTGGAGGCTCTTTGAGAAGGCGTGCGTAATACGGTGCTAACTCCATCTAATAATAATTCGCCAGGGAGTTGATTGAGGAATTTAGATGCAGCGATCGGATCTACTTTAATTTTTTTTGTCAAAATTTTTTGCAAATCTTCGGGATCTCGATTAGTCATTCTCAGATAAGCTTTGAGAGAACGGGAAGCTTCTCCATCTCTAGCTAGATCGCTCAGTTCCTCTACCGAGATTTCTTCTTGAAACGGGCCGTAATTTAAAATTACCGATTCTGCCGCTCTTACTGTTTCGATCGAACTGAAGATTACAAAAAAACTCAGCAAACTGCTGCTTATTTTACTAATATATTTAATTGGTATCATTATTTTTTATATATTTATTTTAAATATACATTTTATAATAAATCCAAGACAAAATTACCACAAATCAGTTTAATAGATTGAATCTGTACTTTCTCAAGCTGACTTTTGCAAGCAATCTATTGTTCCTCAAATTACGAAAGATTTAATTTAGTCGCTCGCTTTTAACCTGAAAAATTTTCCGAGCGACTAAATTAAAATTAAATTTGCGGGGTTACTCGATCGGTAACATATCTCCCCAGTCAAATCCTCTTTCTGAAGAAAGTTCTCTTATTTCAATATCTTCGCTACTTGCAGGTAGATCTTCGCTAGCGAAGCGATAGAGTAAGTTTTTGCCATCACTGAATGTATGTTCTGCTTGAATCTGATGGAGTATTTGGCGATCGATCAATATTTGTCCTAGTATGATGGCTTCTTGTCTGTTTATCTTTTCCGTTTCCATTAACCATTTTACTATTTGCGAACCCGTGAAGGTTTCGCGATAAAATTTAAAATTATACCATCTATTTTTTACTTTTATCCCCCGATCCTCATCCTTCATGCGAGAGATTAATTCAATTATTTCTCTGGTTTTGATTTTTCTTAATCTTCCTTTTTTAAAAGTAACTTCGCCTTTAAGTAATTGTTCTTTTAAATTATGCCAATTTCGCTCTGGATTTTGCTCCAACCATCTTTTAGTGACAGGAATTGCTCCGTAGGGATCTAAGCCAAAGCGCATCATCAATAGAGATAATACTTCTTGTTGTGCTTTTATCATCGTTTTTTCGTCCCCTTAAGTTAATTGAGAAAATTTTTTTATTTTAGGGAGTTTTTAAAATTTTATAGCTAATTGAAAACGATATCGTTTTGGGTTTAAATTTCTTAGATAAGTAAACTATCTTACCAGCGACAATATCATTACAGGCAACTCTTTAGAGGATATTTTTACTTATATTTTTAGCTTCTCTTGACAAAACTAAACGATCGAACTGTTTTATTTAAGAAATATTAAGAAAAAATATTTATTTATTGATTTTGAGTAATTAAAATAACAAACACGATCGAGTCAATTTATAGAAGAGATCGGCATCAGCACTCACCAAGTCATAAGTTGGAACTTATCGTATTTTTAGTTACTTTTTTCAAGTTTTCCTGGAACTCTTTCTTAAGAGAGAAGATTTTTTGGATATTTTTTATTTTAATCGCCAAAGACAATATTTTCCTTCCTATAAAAAAAACTTATTATAAATATTTTTGTATCGTAACAATAACCTTTAGTAATTTTTTTCTAACTGCTGGAGCATATTCGCAAGAAGACATTTTAGAAACTCCGAGGGAAGACGCACAAATTTCCCTACCTATTAAAGGAATCTATTTTGCCGATGTTTTAGTAAGAGGTAAACCGATCTTTCAAGTAGGAAGTATTGGCGAATTAAGTGCCAGACAAAGAGCAGCAATTATTAACCGTCGCATTGCCTCTGTTTTAGCTAGATCTGATAATAGCATCCCAAAAATAACAGTAAAACCCGACGATCCCCGCAAAATTGCCATACTGCAAGTAAACGATCGCATTATTATGACCGTTACCAACCAAGATGGGGAAGATTTTGGTTTATCAGTAGAAAATTTAGCACAAAAAAGAGCCGAACAACTAAACTTAGCATTAGAGAAACCTCCTTTAGCGATCGATGCTTCTCAACGTCTTTACAGCAGCGTCAGGCAAATTATACAAAGTACGATCGGTAATTTACCATCTTTATTAGGATCGATCGTCGCCGTTATTTTTACTTGGGGAGTAGCGAGAATAGTTCGTTATGCTGCTTTTACTTGGGCCAAACAAACAGAAGGAGACGCTTCTACAGAAATTTTAATCGGCAGACTCTGTTACGGTGGTGTTTGGGTAATAGGATCGATCGTCGCTTTAGGGGTGTTAGGAATCGATTTTGCCGCCCTTCTGGGTGCTTTGGGCTTGACTAGCGTCGCGATCGGCTTTAGCCTTAAAGATGTTCTGAGTAACTATATTTCTGGGGTAATTTTACTAGCGGCCAAACCTTTTAGAATTAACGACCAGGTCGCGATCGGCGATTATGAAGGTACTATTACTCAAATTCAACTCAGAGCGACTACAATGAAAACTTATGACGGTCGTTTGGTTTACATTCCCAATCAAGCAGTTTTTCAAACTAGCATTATTAATAATACAGCTTCCCCTCGTCGTCGCAGTTCGATAATAGTTGGAATCGATTATTCTGAAAATATCGATCGAGCCAAACAAATAATTATCGATGTTTTAAGTAGTATTAAAGAGGTAGAAAAAAATCCTTCAGCAGATATTTTAGTAAGCGAACTTGCTGCTTCTACTGTAAATTTAGAAATTCGCTTTTGGGTAGATTCGAGACGAGCGGGTTTTTTTGCTACTACTTCTTTAGTTACTCAAGCTGTTAAAGAAGCTTTAGAATCAGCTAAAATCGATATGCCTACTGAAATTTATACTTTAGTTTTTCGCGGTGATTCAGTTATTAATAATGGAGTTAGTAAATAGTTAACTTAGAAAAATTTTCGCTCCTTTTTATTTTAAATTACTCAAATAAATTTCAATGAAGTTGTCATCTTTAGCGATCGAGCTTAAAGTCTCCCAAATCAATCGATCGGTAATAAAATCTTTAGTTAAGAATCGAGAACTAGCAACGATTCTTCTAAAAAAATAATGTCTCTGCTCTCTTCAACAATTAAAAAAATCTAATAAATTATAAGAACACAACGAGCCAATCTAGTATTATTTAT
>CAYWIH010000055.1:0-29739 GCA_964458305.1 uncultured bacterium
AAAAAGCAATTTAAAACATAAAAATTTTTTTTTTATTAATAAAAATATCCTCAAAATAATCAATCAAAAATCACTTAGTCTGAAAAATATTTTGCACCATTTTTTTATCCAAACTAGCGGAAATTAGATCTAATTCTGCTATTTCTCCAGCATCCAAACTCCACCCTAAAGCCCCGATATTTTCTCGAGCCTGAGCTAAATTTTTCGCCCCGGGAATTGGAATAGTACCCTTTGAAATACACCAATTAATAGCCACTTGAGACATAGTTTTATCTCGAAATTCAGCTATTTTTTCCAAACAATCTAAAACTGGTTTAATTCCTGGCAATAAATTCTTAAATAACAAACCGCGAATCCCTTGCGGTAAATTACCTTTCTCTGAATATTTACCAGTTAATAAACCCAAACCTAAAGGACTGTAAGCAATAATTTTAATGCCCAATTCGTCGCAAATTTCCTTAACTCCCAACTCCGTTACCGGATAAGTAGACAAAAGAGAATATTGCACTTGTAAAGTAGCTATTTTCACCCCCCGATCGGCGAACCTTTTATGTACCCTCAGCAAGGCTTCAGAGCCATAATTAGACAATCCCACACCTTTTACAAGCCCTCGTTCGTAAAGGTCGGCCAACCCATCTAAAAGGGCATTTTCTTGCCAAGGAAAGTATTTCACAGGCGACCAATGCATTTGTACCAGATCGACTTTTCTCCCCAATCTTTCAGCAGAAGCAGAACAAGCAGATACCATCGAATTGCGAGTCAATCTCCAAGGATAAGCAGCCAATTTGGTAGCGATCGCGATCTCGTTTTTATTCGGGCCGTTATATGCTTGACAAAATTGTCCTAAAAGCTGTTCGCTGCGTCCGTTTAATTGTAGAGTACCGTAAGAATCGGCAGTATCAAAGAGAGTAACACCATTGGCGACACAAAGATCGAAAACAGCATTTAATTCTTCGTCCATACTGCGATCGTAGCCCCACAGCAGTTTATTCCCCCAGGCCCAAGTACCGCAACCCATTGGGGATAAAGATAGTTCGGGGCCGACTTTGATTTTATTAGGTAGAGTTGACATTTACGATCGAATCCGTTCGATAATTATTTGCGTGCGCTGTTGTTTGGGATCTTCTGGAGCATAATTAGGAAGAGGATCGTTAAATCCTTTACCCTCAGCAATAAATTTATGTGTCAGGCCTCTTTTTTGGAAAACATCTACTACTGCTCGCGCTCTTTGTTGGCTGAGTGTTTGATTTGCTTCTAGAGTACCAGACTTAGAAGTATGACCGATTACTCTAATGGCGACTGTTTCGGGGTTTAATTCGCTAATTTTTTCAGCTACGTGTTGTAAAACGTGAATGCTTTGTTGATTTAATTCGGCCGAGCCAAATTCAAAAACAATTTTGCCGCTCCATTTTAAATTACCTAATTTAGTTGTTTTAAATTCTTCTAAATATTGGTGTTGTTCTCTGTGTTCTGTTTCGCTGCTAAATTTTTCTTTTCCTCTATTAATAGATTTTTCGTGAGTATGTTCTGCTTCTAAATCTTGTGTTTTATCGCGATTGTTTTCTATAGCGATCGTCTGGCCAATTCCTGCCAATCTTTCTGCGAGTTTAGGATCTGTAGTTTCTAATTCGCCAATTAATTTGGCTGTATTAGTAGATGCTCGTTCGAGATATTCGCTGGTAAAAAATGCTTGATAATTATCGGGAATTTCTTGAATTAGACCCGATTTCAATAGTATGGAAGCAACCGAATCTAAGCTAGCTTCTAACCTACCATCTTGCATCCAATTTCTTGCTTCTACAGCGGTAAAAAAGTCAATTTTTGTTAAAACTTTCTCTGCTTCTTCAAGAGATATTTTACTTTCGTTAGCAATATATTCTTTAATTTTGACTGGTTCGAGAACGTTCCGATCGATTAAATAATAATAAGCTTCTAAAAATTGAATTACTTTTTCTGGGTTGACTTCGAGAGTTCGATCGCTAGCAACGATGACGTGAACTATCGATTTATCAAAATCTTGACTGGATAAAAGTACTTCGTAGCCCTGTTTTTCTGCTAAAGTAACGTAAGGTTCTGAAACTACACCCACCGCAACGTTCGAGCGAGAATTTTTTAATAATTGCCAGGTTTCTTTTTCTTGATTTGTTTGTCTGGTTCGAAAATTTTTTAAGTTAAATTCTTCGATCCGATCGTCTAAAGCTAGGGCAAAATATTCGCTACTGCTATCATTAACGTAAGCGATACCTGGCTTATTTTGGCTGTCTTTCGAGCGCAATAAATGATGTACGGCATCTGTAGATTGGAAATTGGCGTATTTTGCTTTATCAATGACGATCGCATCAGCTCCAATACTGCGACCGATCGTGCCGACAATTTTCCCTTTTGGTTTTTCTTCTAAATAGCGATCGAGGGTTGTCGTCCAAATATCTATTTCTCCGTTATTAAATAACTCTATTTCTCTGTCTCGATCGTATTTTTGATAATTTATATCGATGCCGTATTTTTCGGCCAGCATTTTTTTAAATTCTGGGTGACGGATCGTACTGTAGCCGCTAAAAGTTTCATTTCCTGCTACTAAGCTTAATTTGATTTTCTCTCGTTCTTTCGTATTATTTTGACTTACTTCTATGGTGGCATATTGATGATTTCTCTTAGCTAAAAGCCAAATTGCTTCTCCGAGTATGGTCCCTAAAAACCAAAGTAAGCCACCTACCGTAACTATTGTTAGGGAGACAGCCAAAATTGTGACTATTCGATTATTTTCTTTGCTCATAATTTTTCCATTTTTACTCGATAATTAAATATATTTTTATAGTTTCGAGCTTTTAATTTTTGCTCGATCGAGCCGAGCGACTCCAACAAAATTAGAGCTAAATATTTGATTTTTCAATCGTCCATTTGCCAAGGTTGAGTAATATTATTTTCGTCGATAATTTTTTTCGATCGCATAATTAAAACCAATTGACCGATAATATTTAGATCTGGCTCGGTTTCAAACCATTCTATTTTCAATTGTCCGCTATCTGCTACCAAAAAATAACTATTAACGTTCCATTTTAGACAACTGCGATCGATCACTACAAGCACTAATTCCGATTTTCCCGGTATTTTTTTTGGCAATCGATCGCTATCGGTAATAATTCCTACTGGATCTGTTGCCGAGAGAACTATTTGCCACCCCGGTACTGCTACTATTGCATTATCGGATCTGTTGATTAAACCAAAAGGTTCTTGACTAGTAATCTCAGTTATTTGCTTTATATCATTTTCTGTTTGCGGCCAACTTCCTACCACAGGTATAATCCTGGGTAACTCTTCTTGTTGTTCGAGCCTGTAAATTGGCATTAAAGGGGCGGATTTTTGGGGTGCGGCAGTAAAATCCCCTAATAATCGCTCGATTTTAGCTCTAGCTTCGTTAGAACTGGCAAATTTTAACCCTAAAGCTATTAAACGCGCTCTATCTACCAATTCTTTTTTTTGTTTAGCTTTGAGCCAATATTGATAAGCAACTGCATCTCCAGGATCTGCAGAAAAACCACTGGGAGGCTGAGATAAGCGATCGAACTCTGCAATGGCTTTAGCGACAACTTTAGCCTCGATCGCATCTAGTTGCTTTTCTTTTGCCAATTTTGCTGCTGCTATTCTTTGCTGTTTGGTGAGGGTGCGAAATTCATACAAGACATCGCTTTTGGGGCCGAGAAAATATTCTAAAATATCATTATTTGCACCGTTACTCTTTAAAGTTTCGTAAACAGTTGCCGCGACAATAATTAAATTTTGTTGAATGGCTTGAAATCCGGTTTTTTCAAAGATAATTTGGGAATTGTAACCGGCTTTTTGCAGTTTTTGGCAAATTATTCCCCACTCTACCCAACTACCTTCTTTTTTTAATAAAGACGCAAACAAATTTAGAGCAACATCTTCTGAAATTGGCTCGGAGCTATCTTGAGGGTTTTCTGTCATAATCTAAAGCTAGAGGCTAAAATCGTCGGTTTAAAAATGGTGTCGGCATTAAAGCTAAATTTTCTCGGTTTAACTAGTTCCGACAGACTGAACTTAATTTTAGAAAAGTTATAAGTTTTACAGCAAACATTTTAAATTAAAGTTAACTATCTAGTGGAAAAATTTTTCTTTTAAACATTAATTAATTTTTAGCAGTAAACTATAAAAAAATAGAACAGTCAACAACTCTATCGATCTAGAAAGCGAAAATACTCTGAATGTCTCAACTACAAAAACCAGCGAACGGATTTGCCTCGAAACGAAAAAGCAAACGGAAATACCACTACTCAGATAGTGCCCTGGGTTTGATCTCAACAGAAAGTTTTCCTGCTATTGTCGGAATTGCCGATCAAATGCTCAAGTCAGCAGGAGTTATTTTAGTTGGATATGAAAAAATAGGGGGAGGATACTGTACGGCGATCGTGCGAGGAAAAACAGCAGACGTTCGCTTAGCAGTAGAAGAAGGGGCGAAAATGGCTGAAGAGAGAATGGGGCTATCAGCCTCTAAACTAGTAATAGCCAGACCGATGCCCAACTTAGAAGCAATCTTCCCGATCGGCAGCTATTTAGTCGAAATAGCCCAGCAAAAACAAGGTTACAGCAAACTTTCCAATCGAGCGATCGGCTTGATAGAAACCAGAGGATTTCCGGCTATGGTCGGGGCAGCAGATGCAATGTTAAAATCGGCTGACGTACAACTAGCATCTTATGAAAAAATCGGTGCGGGTTTGTGTACTGCGATAATTCGCGGTTCTTCAGCAAATGTCTTAGTGGCGATCGAAGCAGGAATGCACGAAGCAGAAAGAATTGGTGAATTACACTCGATCATGGTAGTCCCGAGGTTGTTAGAAGATCTCGAACATACTTTACCAGTAGCAGAATGCTGGCTGGAAAAACCCGAACCTCTACCAGTTTTATTGCCGAAGAAAGTAAAAGAAAAACAAGTCGTAGCCCTACCAGAGTTGGAAACAGTTACAGTTCCTCGCCAACAAGAACGATCGAAAGAATTAGAAAATTTCTAATTTTTTATTTAATTTCTTGTAACAACTGTGCTAGCAACTTGGCAAAAGCATCGTCTCCCAGTCTGTTAATCGCCTCTCGGACAAAATCTTGTTGAGATCGATCTTCTGTTTTTGGAATTAAAAAATTAAGGTGAACCAAAAATTGTTTTAGTTCCTGACGCATTCTTTGTCGCTTGGTTTCTATCAGCATTGCAGCGCGGCGAACGTGTCTTTCGCGGCGAAATTGACACTCTAACGGGTCTTGTTGTGGACGATCGCTCATGAAAATTATTGGGATCGGGTAGTTAAATTTATTAAAGCGAATAAAAACAGCGATCGCACCTTTTGCTTAGAGTAACTTTAGATAAATAAAGACACAAAAAAAATATTATATAGAAATTCTAATTTATATTACTTATTCCTTATTTTTATTTAAAAATGTCGAATATTTATCGATCGCGAGACTGAGAATTCCTACTGGTAATAACTTTAGAATTAAGTAAGGATTCGGACTTAAAAATCCAATTTAGCTTTAAATATTTTTGTAATAAAGCAAATAATTTTTCTTCTTGAATTGGTTTGGGTAAAAAGGCATCGCAGCCGACACTCAAGCTTTGCTTGCCCATTATTTCGGCATTACTAGCAGAAACACTAATAATTGGAATCTGACTAAATTCTGGAATTTGTCTTAGCTCTAAAATCATGGTCAAGCCGGTTTTTTCTGGCATCAGTAGATCGGTCAAAATCAGATCTGGTTTAATTTTACGAGCCATCTTCAACCCTTCTTTACCGTTGCTAGCTTCAAAAATTTTAAACCCTAAAGGTTCGAGAAGATTTAACAATAACAAACGATTCTCTTTGCGATCGTCGACTACCAAAATTTGTGCGGGGCGATCGTCTCTATAACCAATTATTTGAGCGCGATCGGATTTAATATTTTTTACAGCCCCAAATTCAACCACATCGCAGCTCAGATCCAAAGAGAAAGTAGAACCCTGACCCAATTTACTTGTCACCTCGATTTTACTGCCCATCAATTCCGCCAGTTCTTGGCTAATAGATAAACCCAAACCAGTCCCGGCTTTACGAGTTTCTAGATTGCCGACTTGTATGAAAGGTTGAAAAATTGTTTCTAATTCGCTTTGACTCATTCCTCTGCCAGTGTCAATGATTTCAAAGCGGATCTGACAGCGATTTTTTTGCCGATCGATCTGCTTGAGTCTTAAAAGCACTTGGCCGCGATCGGTAAATTTAACAGCATTGCTCAACAAATTGAGTAAAATTTGTCGCAATCTTTGTTCGTCGGCTTTTATTGCCCTAGGTAAAGGGCCGATAACTTGATAATTAAACAAAAGCCCTTTCTCTCGAGCCTGCATCTTTACGATACCGGCTACCCCTTCGATAAATTCAAGCAATTCAAACTGAGTCAAATTCAATCTTATTTTACCGGCTTTTGATTTAGAGAAATCCAAAAGATCGTTAATTAAAGTCAATAAATGAGTTCCGCTTTGTTTGACGATCCGCAAACTGAGGATTTGAGAAGTATTGAGATTGTCAGCATTTAAAATTAATTTGGTATAACCTAAAATACTATTGAGAGGGCTGCGAAGTTCGTGAGAAATGTTAACCAAAAAATTATCTTTAGCTTGGTTAGCGGCGATCGCTTCTTCTTTAGCAGTTTCGGCTTCTATAACGGCTTTTTTAAGGGAAGCGGTGCGCTCTTCTACTCGCTGCTCTAAAGTAGAAAAAGATTGTTTTAGTTGCACTGCCATTTTTTTGAAAGAATTAGCTAATTCTCCGACTTCATCGGATCTATCGATCTCAAAAGTTTTATCCCAATTTCCTCTAGCAATATCTTTAGCGGCTTGATTGAGTTTTAAAATTGGTTTTGCTACCCACTGGCTGGTTAAAATCCCCGTTGCGATCGCTATTGCTAGGGCTAAAAGCGATAAGATAATATTATTGCGAGTGTTGATGTCGATAGTTGCCGTAAAATCTGTTTCGGGTATGGTAACGACAATCAGCCAATCGATGCCAAATTCATCTTTGAGGGTTTTGATTTGTAAGTAGTTTAACCTGCCATCTTCGTCGCGAAAATTAGATGATAAATCCTCAATTTCTGAAAAATTATTGTATCTACTTAATAAATATTCTGCTGTTTCTCGAACCAGAAGATCTTGACTTTCAGATATATTTAAACGATATTGTTTGTCTCGAGCGGTAAGTTTGAAAGGTGAGGAACTAGTTGAAGTGCCAATAATATTACCATCGCGCTCCATTATTATTGCTCTGGCATTATCGCTAATTTGTACGTTACTCAAAAAGTCGCTAATTTGCTGCAAACTAAGATCGCTGGCTAAAACTCCTTGAAATTCACCAGAACTATTGTAAATCGGCGTAACCGGACTTATTCCTAAAATCGTATCGTTAGAAGCAGCAAAGCTATAAATCGGACTCCAAGTTGATTGTTTGGCTTGTTGGGCCGCTCGATCCCAAGCTCTCAGTCTAGGATCGTACCATCTCGATGTAATTAAATTATTGGTGGTGTTTCCTTCTGTGTCGAGAAGATAAGTATTGCGGTTCGGAACTGTGGAACTATCTCTAATATGTAAGTAATATCGATCGTCATTTTTGTGTTGAACGCCGATAAAATCACCTTGTTTGTTGGCAAAATAGAGGAAAGATAAATATTCTATTCTTTTTACTTCGTGCCAAAAATAATTTTGTATTTGCGAGTAGTCTTTTAAATTCAGAAGTTGGCTGTCGATGCTAGCAACGATCGATTGATGTATTGAATGGGATTTATCTAAATAACTAATTACTCTGGCTTCGAGATCTTTAGTAGCGCGATCGCTCAATTGCACCACGAGATCTTCTACTGTTTTTTTCGTATTTACATGAGCCAGATAACTTATTACCCCCACCGCAGCCGAGACTTGAATCACAAAGGGAACGATTAAAATTGTTTTTAAAGAAGTTTTTTTAAACAGCTTCGAACTGCGAGCCAAAATATTTTTTAATACCACGATGTTTATTAATTTTTATTAAGACAAAATACCGATTTCTTAGATTGTCTGAAATATTGGCAGAAAAAAGCTTCATGAAAATAGCTTAAATTACTGCTGCAAACAACTAAAAATATAATTTACTGATTTATACATCTTAAAATTAAAATTAAATTTTGATTTATAAAAACTGCTTGAAAACTGGTATAAGTCAGGCAAATAATTATATTTAGTTAATCTTTTCTCTGTTGCAAACTCTTAGGGTCGAGAGCGTCCCGCAAACCATCTCCGAGGAGATTAAAAGCCAGTACAGTAAGTACGATCGCGATCGCCGGAGGCCAAACCAACCAAGGTTGCAAAATTAAAATAGAAGGATTGGTCGAAAGAGAAAGTAAATTACCCCAACTCGGATCGGGCTGTTGAATGCCCAAACCAATTAAACTTAAAACCGATTCGGCTAAAATAAAACCCGGCACTGCCAAAGTAGCCGAAATGATAATATAACTGGCAGTCTGGGGTAAAACGTGACGAACGATGATATAAATTGGCTTAGCACCGATAGATTTGGCCGCTTGAACGAATTCTTGCTGTTTGATAGAAAGTACTTGACCCCTAATTACCCTAGCCAAACCCGACCAACGCACGAAAGAAGTAATCAAAATAATCAATAAAAACCGCTGCGCGCTAGTCAAACCAGGAGGTAAAACCCCAGCCAAAGCCACTAAAAGATAAATAGTAGGAATGGTCATCAATACTTCCGTCAAGCGCATCAACACCGAATCGATCCAGCCGCCAAAATAGCCCGAAATACCGCCGATTAACATCCCCAGAGGAAAAGATATCGCAATCCCCACTAAACCGATAAAAAGGCTAATTCTGCTGCCAAAGATCAAACGACTGAACTGATCTCGACCCTGTTCGTCCGTTCCGAGTATATTAATTTTGCCAGGGCCCACAGCCCCGAATAAATGCCGATCGAAATTAAATAAACCCAATACTCGATACTCGTCACCTTTGACAAACAATCTTAAAGGAGAAGGTCGATCGAACTCGATGGTTATTTCTCTTTGGCCAGTTTCTACCTGGGTCGGCCCTTGAGAAATAGGATAGACGTGGGGGCCGATAAACTGACCTTGGTTAGGTTCAGCTTGTTTGCGCCAATAAATTGTTGTCGGAGGCAAAAGCGAGCCGTTAGTTTGGGAAGCATAGGGATCGTAAGGAGCGACAAATTCAGCCGCGATCGCGCAAATATAGAAAACTATTAATAATATTGCTCCGAAACGAGCTAGAGGATTTTTTCTCAGCTTCTGCCACCAATCCATAGTTGATTTTCTTCCTTTTTCTTGTCTTGTGTCGAGATTGACTGAACTTTTCGAAATATTATCTAAATTTAAAAGTTAAAAGCACATTTTAGCTGTTTTTCTTTGCTGCTGTATTTGCGATTCGAGAAATTGTCAATCCTCAGCCTGAGAGACCTTTAATATAAATATAAAATAGAATCGATCGTCGAACAGATGAGCTATAGTACCGAGCAACTTATCCAAATTTTAGATCGAGAACTGCAAGCTAATTGGAAAGGAGAGCGAATTTTACTTTCCTTAAAAGACCGAGTGGACGATCCTATCCTGGCTCAAGCTATGGATGTCAAAAAAATGAGTAAAGTTTTTGCTTATCCCGATTTTCGCCGCCAAATTCACCAATATCAAAAAGAGCGTCGAGTTTCAGGTATTGTTTGGCGCAATTCTACTTTTCAAGGCAAATCGATTGTAACTCCAGAAATTCACAATCAATTGATCGCCATCGATGGGGATAAAGAAATTTTAATTGCTGCTAAAGACTCGATCTTGAATTTTTGGCGGGAAGTTACTGGCAACCTCAAGATTTGGCTGAGCGATCGCTTTAGTTGTCGTCCCGAAGATCGCCTGCAAAAAATCGATCGCGATTTAGTCGAAAGATTAGTAAAAGAAGCAGAATGGGCAGAAATTGATGCGGCAATCGATGCGTTGTATCTCGGCTTGTGTTGGGGCAATCCTCTAGAATATCAATATCGCTGGGCTGCTCCTCAATCTGGATATTATCGCATTATCGCCGCTCGAGAAGAACCCAGTTCGATCGCCGTTTAAGAATTTTTCTTGTGAAAAAGGTTATAATATTACAATTTTGAAAAATCAAGGAGTAAAGCCATGCCCATGGCAGTTGGCGTAATACAAACAGTCGGGTTTCCGGCAGTTTTAGCCGCAGCAGATGCGATGGTAAAAGGAGCTAGAGTTACTTTAGTTTATTTTGATAAAGCAGAAAGAGCTAACTTTGTCGTCGCCGTTCGCGGTAGTATTTCTGAAGTTAAACCCGCAGTCGAAGCTGGCTTGGCGGCCGCTTTAGCCACCCCTGGTGGGGCAGTTGACAGTCATTATATCGTTCCGAACCCTCCAGAAAATGTTTTAGCAGTTTTGCCTGTCGATTTTACCGAAGCGGTCGAACAGTTTCGCTAAATTAGTCTTTTTGCGATCTAGCTTCGTGCTATATTGTGTGTTTATTCTGAATAAGTGCAAACCAAAAAATCTTGAACTCGATCGGCTAATACCATTTTATTAGCTACAATTCAAGTGATTTTAATATTTATTTACCTATACTGAAGGAGATCGATTATGCCCGCTCAACCTGCGATCGGATCTATAGAAACAAAAGGCTTTCCGGGAATATTAGCCGCAGCAGACGCAATGGTAAAAGCCGGAAGAATTACTATCGTGGGTTACATTAGAGCCGGAAGTGCTCGCTTTACCCTCAACGTTCGCGGCGATGTTTCTGAGGTCAAAACAGCGATGGCTGCTGGAATTGATGCTATTGAGAGAACCGAGGGAGCTACTCTAGAAACTTGGGTAATCATACCTCGTCCTCATGAAAATGTAGTCGCCGTATTGCCGATCGACTATAACGAAACCGTCGAACCATTCCGACAAGCAGTAGAAAGAGGAATCGCACCAACTATTTCCTCTCGTCAATAACTAATATTTAGATCTAGATCTCAATCCTCGTTTTTTGTAAGCGAGGATAAAATCTTATTGAATTATCTTAGCGACGGAACGAACGCCTGGCAATGGCTCCGATGTAAATCCAAACTGGAAATTGATAATATTCAATTACCAACCAAAGCAAGCAAATTAGATGGCAAAAAAACGTCAAGGGAGTCCAAAAAAACGGCACCCAATAAAGAGGATCGTCCGCTAAAGGTGGAAATAAATAAGCCCCAAAACCGACCAATAAAGGTGGAATTAAAACAAAAGCCATTCCAGCAAGCCAATAAAACCAAGTCGGTTCTATTCCTTGCTTTTGTAAACCTTTCCAACTACGGCCGTCCCATTGCCAAGTTAAAGCTAAGTGGCTATCTGCCATTTTCAGTAATTGTCGCTCTAAGTTAACCGTAAAAATATGGCGACAAAAATTACAGCCCATTGCTTCCATTAAAGGCATGGCTGTGAGCTGACCGTGACGGCAAACGGGGCAATAATAAACACTACCTAAGTTTAAATTATTTTGAACGTTAGGATAAATCGTCATCGTACCTTTTTTGACCTCACTTAACTCTTTGAGATCGACTCGATCGATCGCTCCTTCTATACATAGCAAATATTTTTACTGTTTTGGCAGTAGCTTGCTTGCGATTTAAGTATTTTAATCTTGTCTTTGTCTATGCCAAATTAGGAGGAATACGATCGTTTGTCATCCGATTTGCTTGGTTTAGCAATTGGACTCGCTCTACTATCGAGCTTTGCAAGTCTGCTCGATCGATCTGTCTTCCCGTCGAAAGGTCTCCGGGAGTTTCTAGAAAAATGATACTGTCCAAACGCTCGATCGCAAAGAGTTGAAATAAAACTTGAATTGACGAGAGTGGCATTGCCATTAGTTTGGGATCTTTTGCTCCAGGGAAGCTAGCAGCGTCTTTTAGAGTCGCAAAAGCGTAGACTACTGTCTTTGCTATTTCCGGCTGTACCCGCGATTCTAGGGTGGTTAGAACCCAATCTCCGTTGAGAGTTTGAATTACTTGATATTCTTGGTGTTGAAGTCTTTGAGCGAATAGCTTTAAAACTGGGACGACTGCTTGCTCCATCACCTCGGTTGGTACTCCGTATTTAGGAGCATCATCGATTATCTGTTTAATTTCTGCTTCTAAATCCATTATTTTCGAGGTAATTTCCTGCTTTTTCTGCTTTTTTGCCAGATCTAGTAATGACCGATCGCTTCGGTATTCTTGGTATTTTCTAGAAAAGATTCCCTTGCTCGTTCTTGGTTGTTTCGATCGGTATCGACTTGATATTTAACTGAGTCGGCCAAATCTTGCAGTTGTGCGATCGCTTCGGCCCCTTCTAATTTCATCAATTCTCGATCGTCTCGCATTTCCGTCCAGGTAATTCCATAGTCTGAGACTAAAAAGCGAATTAGATGGTTGTCTTTTAAACTCACCATAAAAGAAGCACTATTCATTTTGCTGCCGCAAGTATAGCAGGAAGCTAAATAGCCTCTGTTTTCCAAAACAATTGCCAAGGCTTGAAGATTCATCACCAAGTCTTTCACGAATTGTCGGTGTTGTTGTGCTAATCTGATAAACATTTTTTTCCTCCAAACAACACGCCCATACTAAGTTAATTTTAATCTTTTTAACAGTTTTTTAATATTTACATTTTTAATAATATATTACTTTTCCGATAAAATAAGTTTTAAAAAAGCAAATTAATCTTAAATTTTAGATACTTTTTAGATTAACTTGCTAATTGGATTTTTACCAGTATCAATTAATACCACTTAACTTTTTTTAAAACATTCAAATTTAATTAAAGATCCGCAAAAAAGTTCCCCAAAAGATTAAACAAGGGTTAATTTGTCTTAATTTAACCTTCATTAAACCGGCAATCGCAAAACTTATGGGAATATTGACTCAAGGTTACGAGGGGTATGGCTGTAACTTCAATCCCCAAGAAAGTAATTTTTCGATCTGAAAAAATGCCAATATTGTTGACAAACTAGCTTGGTTCTAGCAAATTAATAAACAGTTAATTCAGTAAATTCAAGTAACCAGATCTTGAATTGATTTCAGTAAAAATAACGATTGTTTTTAAATTAGTAAGTAAATGGACATAAATTTGATATTCAATTTTGCCAACTTGTTCGTTTTGCCATTTTGGGGCTTAATGATTTTCTTGCCCAACTGGGGAATTACTAAAAAAGTAATGAAATCTTACATTCCTTTTGTAATTTTGGCTGGGATATATATATATTATTTCTCTGGCAGTCTCGATCCCGAATCAGTTAAAGTCTTATCCAACCCTAATTTAGATGATTTAGCCGGTGTATTTGCCAAACCAATAATTACTGCTACTGGATGGACTCATTTTTTAATAATGGATCTATTTGTCGGTAGGTGGATTTATTGGCAAGGACAAGAAAAACAAATTTTAACTATTCATTCTATATCGTTATGTTTATTTGCAGGGCCTCTCGGTCTGTTATCTCATATAGTGACGATCGCAATTAAAGAAATATTCTTTTCCAATCCTAATTTAACCGAGGCTAAAGGAGAATAAATTAAACAATCGCTCGAGATTTAATTACGGTCGATCGCCCCTCTAATAGTTTGAGGTAAAACTCCTACTAAAGCAGCAAAAGCTTCATCTGGAAGTTGTTCGGCGGTTTGGGAATCGAACCAGTTTTCAAACTGACTCAAGATCAGTTGCGCTCGCTCTTGGGGCGAGGGATTGTCGGTAATTTGTTTGATCAATCTCACCCACTGCCGTCGAATCAGATAACCGGCAATTCGCTCTCGAGTTGTTTGGGGGGCGATCGCAGAAATATTGCCTACAGGAATAATTGCTTCGACATCGGTATCGAACAGACCTCCGACTGCAGCTCCGGGGCCGGCAAATTCGGCGTGATATTTTTTATAGAGAATTAAACCATTTTTGCGCTTGGGATTGACCACCAATAATTGATTTTGGTGGAGTGAAGTTATTATTTCATGAGCTTGTAAATTTATATTTCGATCTCGATCTAAGGGATCTTTTTCCATAGACTCAATCGCCCAAAGACTAAACAGCAATAGTATTATGGACGATTTTTACTGCTAAAAAAATAAATTACTAAATTTTTTATAAAAAAAATAATTATTCCGTAAAAAAACAAAAAATCTTTACGATCGATCTTTAATTTTTTTGCTTAGTAATAAGCGTTTCGGATTGTTAAAAAACCAATTACCGAAGCCCGATTCTGCTGAAATCAGTTGATAGCCGCTAGTCAAATAAAGCTTTCTGGCGCGATCGTTATCTTCTAATACGTGAAGAGAAAGTTCGCTAAAACCCCAATTGCGGGCGACTTGCTCGCACTTTAGCAGTAATTTACGAGCTATACCTTTACGTCGATAGGAAGAGTCGACAGCCAAATTAGCAATATAAGGGCCTGAAGCGGGGCGATCGGCATAAGCAGAATAACCAGAGCGCACCGACAGCTCGACAGTGCCAACAATAACATTGTTTTGAACTTCAGGAGTACCGAGACAAGCGATCGCCACCAAACAATTGTAATGGGAAGATCGAGAACGCAGACGGCCGCGTAAATCTTCGCAAACCCCCAATCGATATACCGGATACATGAAATACATCAATCCTCGAGGCGGATGAAAGCTATCGGTGAGAATAGAGGCTAAAGTCGGGATATCTTCTAAGCGAGCAGCACGAATAAAAACGGGGGGTTGCTCGTTAAAGTCAGATGCAGTCGATCGAGAACTATTAAACAAAGAGGAAGAGTCGGCTTTCACGCTCGCAAAAATAGCAACAAAATCCTCATTAATTGAGGCTTTTATATTTTAACTCGCTAGATATCGAGCAAAGTAAAGGATTTTATAGTTTCAATTGAGACAGCCAAAAAAATGCCATCATTATAAGCTGAATTTACTGCGACAATATTGGAAATACTATGTCTGAATTTGATATTGGCCTGCCTAGCGTTCGTCTAGTGCAAAGTTACATTAAAGAAAAACTAGAAGTAGAACTGAAATTGCTGGCTGGAGATATCCTTGAAGGTAAAATTATTTGGCAAGATCCCCACTGCTTTTATTTGAGCGACGAAGGAGAAAAACCGATTCTAATTTGGAGAGCTGCCGTCGCTTATATCAGGCCTATGAATTAGAAAGCACTAAAAAAATATTTTAACTTTGGTTCAAATCAGACCAGCCCGAGAAGAATTATGTTGATATTTTCCAGAGAAGCTAAACTCCTCCAATCTGTAAAAACCTTAGCAGTTGCTGCCGGATTCTTGGCGATCTGCGCCCCTGCAATAGCTCTAGAAGTAAAATTGCAGCCAGAAAATCCCAGACTGGGAGATACTATTTCCGTAACAATAGAAACAGAAAATTCAGAAGGTTTACCAAAAGTTACTGACAAACAAAAAAATTATCCAGTATTCCCCATTCCCGGACAGAAAAATCGCTATCGCGCTTTAATTCCTACTAGTCCTTTAAATCGATCGGGAAAAATCCAGATTCAAGTAAAAGATACCGAAGCAAGTAAAAATATCCCAGTTTGGTTGCGAGATCGCACTTTTCCTGTACAAAGAATTACGATTACGGGAAAAGCCTCAGCAGGAGCAACTAAATACGAATTAAACAAAGTCAGAGCCTTTAAAAAAATAGTTAGCCCCGAAAAATACTGGAGCGGCAAATTTTTTCGTCCCAACCCTTCGAGAGTAACTACAGTTTTTGGAGTTCGTCGTTACTATAATGGAACATTTGCTAAAAATTATTATCACGGCGGAGTAGACTACGCTGGAAACTACGGCTCGCCTGTTATCGCGCCAGCCGCAGGAAAAGTAGTATTAGTCGGCAAAGAAGCTAACGGATTTAGAGTTCACGGCAACACGATTGGTATCGATCACGGTCAAGGAGTGTTGAGCATATTTTTACATTTATCCAGCATAGATGTTCGAGAAGGAGAAATAATTAAAGCCGGTCAAAAAATAGGTGCGGTAGGCTCAACAGGTGCTTCCACTGGCCCCCACTTACATTGGGGTCTTTTCGTTCATGGAGTAGCAGTCGATCCCGTACCTTGGCGATTTCAAGGAATAGAATAGAATAAATAGAAGAAATTAAAAATCAAATCGTGTTGTAATTTTGACCTCGGTGTTGGGAATCATAGTAATGGTGTATGTTACTAACATGAGGTAAAAATAAATAAAAGCTTATGGGTATTGAAGAAATAGTAGAAAAGGCCCTCAAAGACGGTTATCTAACCCCGGCTATGGAAGCTGAAGTCGGCAAAATTTGCGATTCCTCTTCAGAGCTTTCCTTAGAAGAATATATGGCTCTCGATCGCTTGATGGGAGCTTTATTAGAAGGGGAAGTAGTTTCTATGCCCCGCAAACAGTTTATTAACGTAATGGAAGAGTTGGTCTTATCTTGCGCGATCGCTAAGGTCGCCGAAATAGAACAAACCAGCGATCGCACCCTCGATATCGGCGATATCGCCGCTTATGCCCTTAATAGACTTCCTCCCCTCTACGCTACCACCGAAAAAGGGGCTGCCTATCAACGTCAGCGAGCTAAAGAAGAACTTAACGTATTGATCGAACAGCAAGTCGATGCTGCTATCAATCGCAACCTCGATCGACCAGAATCGATCGGTGATTTACTGGCTACAAATGGTAAAAACGGCGAACTCACCGGCCAAATCAGCAGTTTGCTTCAATCTCACGCTACCAACTACGAACATCAGGAAAATTATACTGAAAATTTGGTCAAGTAACCGGACTGGTTGGTGCGAGAACGCCAAGATCTACTCTTAAAGAAGATCGATCTATTCTGTCATCTCTGGTAAAAAAAATATTCCTCTCGAGGAACTTTCTGGTTTGAAATGGGTCTTTAGGAGAAAGCAGGATGTAAATAGTAGCAAATTGGAAATGTCGATGAGTCAACCAGTTCCTTTACACTGGTCTAAGGCGGAGGTAAAAACTCCTCAAAAATCAGTTTATCCAGTGTCTCCTGACCAAATATCTAATTACGACCTAATTTTACGCTGTCAGGAAGGAATCAAACCCGATAGGACAGCTTTTGCCGAACTCATGCGTCGGTATCAATCCCACGTAGATAGAGTTCTTTATCATCTCGCCCCCGACTGGCAAGATAGAAACGATTTAGCTCAAGAAGTTTGGATTAGAGTGTATCGCCATATCAAGCGTTTACACGAACCAGCTAAATTTCGAGGTTGGTTGAGTCGCATTGCTACCAATTTGTTTTACGACGAATTGCGCAAACGCAAACGCGGAGCAAGCACCCTATCTCTAGATGCACCTCGTCAAATGGACGACGGTCAAATGGATTGGGAAATTGCTTCTGATTATCCTAACCCAGACCAAAACTTAACAACTCGAGAGTTTTACGAACAACTTAAATTAGCTCTAGAACATCTACCAGAATCTTTCCGTACCACTATTATTCTGCGGGAAATAGAGGGGATGGCATATGACGAGATAGCCGAACTAACGGGAGTTTCTCTGGGAACGGTAAAATCGAGAATAGCAAGAGCTAGAATAAAATTGCAATCAATCTTAAAAAATTATCTCAAAGAAAATTAGTTATGGTAAATTTGGTCAAAATATAAAAAGTACTTTAAATTTGCCAAACAAAACCAGTGCGATTTCTTGGCCTTAATGATGTTTATAAAAATGCTAACCACCCTCTGAGATCGGCGATCGACAAAATGAACATGGACAAATATAACAATGAATTAAACAACCTAACAGAAGAAGAACGCTTCGATCTATTAAGTGCTTATCTTGATGAAGAAGTTACTGCCCGAGAGCGCGAACTAGTTCAATATTGGCTAGATAGCGATCGAGAATTTCAAAAATTGTATCTTCAATTAAATCAATTAAGCCACGGAATCCAAAATCTACCAATACCTGTCTCAGAAATATCGACTCAGGAATTATCGGAGCAAGTTTTCGATCGACTCGATCGCCGAAGCCGTTTCAAACAACTATCAATATTAGCAGGTGGCGCGATCGCCGCAATGTTTGTAGGTGCAGGATTGAGTTTCTTGCCTAATTTTAATTCTCCTCGACTACAAATGGTTACTAATAATAGTATCAAAGAATCCGAACCTTTAATGATTGCTATTAACGAACCGATAGTTGAAATTCCTCAAGCAGTTGAAGCCTCGGAAAAATAAATTTTAAAAGAAAATTTTTAAATTCTATTCCAGCATCCAGAAAGGTTTTTAATTCCTTTAAACTTTTTTACTTTTTCCCAAGTCATAAAATAGCCCCAAGCCAGTCCGATTTGGATTTGTTTGGGGTTATAAACTGTTATTAATTTGCGATAATATTCGTTTTCTAAGGGCGATCGACCTGGTTGATAATCTTCTAAGGCATCTAAAGTATTTGAAATAGATTTATCTTTAAAGGTAAGTAAATATCCTTTTACCCAGCCTTCCCCTTCAATTATGGCCGGATATCCTAAAGGTAAGTCATAGAGTATGCCTTTAGCGAGGGCTAATTTTTCTTCTATAACTAGATCTTTACAGTAAATATTATAGTTAATTTCTCCTGGTTTGAGAGTACCGTAAACAAAAAAATTTAACATTATAACCTCATTAAAACCTAAAAAAAATAACATTTTATTAAAAATAAAAATTGCTTTAATTTTCTAAGTTATTACATATTTTACTTATATTATAAAAACTAAAATTTAATTAATTCAGTTCTAAAAATGAAATCGATCGTCAGGATAAGATGGGTAATCTTAGGCCTAATTTTATCATTTTGCTTTAATTTATTGACAATTTCGATTGTTAGATCCGACGAATCTGAAACTATAAAAACGTGCGATATCGAGGTTATTTCTTCAGATACAATTACTAATTTAAGTAGGTTTCAAATTCTCGATCGAGGAGATAAATGCTTTTTACAAGGCAATCTTGAAGAAGCGCGAAAACTATACAGTGAAGTCAAAAAACCTTTTCAAAAAACGGACAATTTTGCTGAAATAAAAGCGGCAACTTACGAAGCAGAAGAGTTATCTCCTGGAGGTAAAAAACACTGGCAGAGATATCAAAAATATCGAGAACAATCTTCACAAACTAGTGGGATGTTTATCAGTCTTTTTCTTTTAAACGATACCGATCCTAATTTCATTCCGGGTTATTTGAAATTAGTAGAATTATATAAAGAATATCCCGAATGGTGCGAATATGAAGGAAGAGTAAAAACCTGTCAAAATCGACCTAAAAATGCTTTAGAAGTTTTAGAAAAAGCCAGTAATTTATATCCTAATAACGGAGATTTAGTTACAGCAAGAATAGAGGAAGCAGTAAAACATAAAAAATATTTAGATGCATCGATCGCAGCCCGACAATTTGCTATTTTTAATCCCGATTATCCGGGGATAGAAAAGTTTTCTGAAATGGCAGATAAATACTTCGATCGCTATCAATCTGCCAAAGAAGGAGAGTTAGCTTTACAAACAGCTTTAAGTTGTTCGGCAGATATATTAACAGGAAATTGGTCGGAAAATTTTTCTGGATGCGGCTTTGCTTTAACCTTAATAAAAGGTGAATCTGCTGTCGGCAAACTATTCGCAGAACAATACAAACAAAAATTATCAATTTTAGAAGATGAAGAGGTTGTAAAATACGTTCGCGGTTTGGCAGAACCATTAATTCCTTTATTAGGAAGAGATGATTTTGAATATGAATTTTATGTAGTTCGAGATGATAATCTTAATGCTTTTGCTCTACCTGGAGGTAAAATATTCGTCAATACTGGTGCTATTCTCGGAACTAATTCCCAAGCAGAATTAGCGGGATTGCTCGGTCACGAAATTTCTCATTCTGTCTTATCTCACGGCTTTTCTAGAATGGCTACAGGAAATTTTTTAAACAGTTTGGGTCGAGTAGTTCCTGTGGAAAATATTTTTAGTTTGTTGCTAAATAAATACAGTCGATCGCAGGAAAGAGAAGCGGATATTTTGGGAACTAGAGTATTAGCTAATGCTGGTTATGCTGCCGATGGTTTAAGAAATTTTATGGCGACAATAACTAAGTTAGAAGAGTCCAATAAAACCACAACAGGATCGGCTTTTCAAGCTTGGGAAAGCACTCACCCAGCTTCAGCAGAAAGGGTAAGATATTTAGAAAGATTGATTGTGAATAACGGATACAATCGTTATGCTTTAGAAGGAGTTCAAAAACACAGAGAAATACAAAATAGAATTCAAGGGCATTCTAAAGTATAATTCCATTTAGTGCTAGTAATTTCGTTTCCGGTGAGTTTGACTTTTAAACGTCCAGAATCTCCATTTAAATTGATAGATTTGCTGTGACGGCCGGAAACAAAACCATCGGATTCGTAAACCAACTTTTCACCTTGAAAAATTTCAATGCGATCGGGAACATCGAACATATCGTAATTTAGTTTAACCGTTCCTTGTTTTGCGGTTAATTGAATAGTTCTTTCGTCTCCTTCAGTACCACCGCTAACCTGTTGTTGAGAACAAAAAGCTAAACCATCGCGATCGGCTAAAAGTATTTCTACATCGATCGATTTACGTTCTTTTTCGAGATCGAATTCTGTTTTAATTTTATCTTGGTTAGTCTGACAAAAATTATTAGTAGATTTCTCTCCTGCTTTTAATAATTCTCCCTGGGGATGAGATGCTGATTTAAGAATAATTGCGCCATAAATTACCTTAACTTCGGGACAAGCATCAGTATCCTTGGTTTTAACCATTATCTCTTCATTTATACCTTTTGCTGGAGCAACATATATATCCTCTGGGGAGTATATTTCTAAACCGCAAGATTTGGCTTTATTTTCCCTTGTTTTTTGCCAAAGTTGTTTGAGAGACTGGCTTATTTTAGCCCCAGATCCCTGTATTTGCAAAAGTTCGCTGCGATCGTCGCATCTTATTATTGCGGTCAAATTTGGCTCTGTATTCCACCAATGACCTACAGTAGTCGGACTACATCGATCGCTTTTATTATTTTTTTTACATTTTGCAACTGCTTTTTTACAGGGATCTCCCGAAGTTATAGCTAAAAAACTTTTTCCCGACTCTGTTTCGCTGACGCAATAGTTAATTTTTCGGGGAGAAGATTGGCTGTAAATTTGTTTTTGAGAAGATAATCGATCGTTACTTTTTATGACTTTTATTCCTTTGTAACAAGCTTTATTTTCTTTCCTTGCTAGTTTCCAGCCAAAAAGAAATTGACCCCCTTTAAAAGCGCAGGGAAAATGATAAATAGCCCCAACTGAACGGGAATCGGCTTTTACGTACAAACCTAAATCTTTGTTATCTTGTGACAAAAAATTTAGTATTGCGAAGGTTTCAGGAGTGTTGTTAATAGTCAATGTATCGCGATATTTGTGTAGTTTCGATCCTTCTTTAGCGGGAGATCTTACTCCTGAGATCTTAACCCATAATTCCCTCTCACCCTGTATTTTTGTTATTTCTGCTATTATCGCAAACCTAATATCATCAAAATCTGCCAAACTTTTTATATTAGTTACAAACAAAGCAAGAAAAGGAACAATTATTATTGCTGTAACTAATTTTTTGGAGATAAGCCTAAACATTTTTTTGTGAATTTACTTTTAATAAAATGCCAGTTATTGCGAGGAAATATTGTTGCTAATAATGTTATATTACTTTGATATTCTATATCTCCCGAACCTGTTTGCACGGTAGTAGTTACTGCTAACTCATCGCAGGAAGAATTACTAGATATCCATTGTGAATCATATTGCGATCCTTTTTTTTCGTACCAACTTTGTTCGTACCAACCACAGCGATCGCCAGTATAATCTCGCCATAATCGATCGATTTCTGCAAAACTTTTACAGGGTATTTTGTCTGCTTCTGATTCGCTATCTATAAAACCATCATTATTACGATCGGCATGAAAACCATAAGGAGTCATTAATATTTTATAAGTAGTTCGGATCGCGCCTTCTGTATATTGGTTTTCGAGTTCTTGAGGCATAAGATAAACAATTTCACCAAATTCTTGCTTTTTTAATTGTTCTCTCAGTTTAGATATTCGATGCTTGTGAATTTCGCTTTGGAGAATTGTTTTAGCGTCAGTAGATATTTCTGAGATCGTTTCTTTTGCTACTTCGATACTGTCAAATTTATTTTTAACATTTTGATTGTCTTCTAGAGCTTCTTGAAATTTTTCAGTAACTCTTACTATTAAGTTATAACGCTCGATCGTTCGATCGATCTTTGTTTCTGGAAGTTCTTCGGTTTCTTTTAAATAATCGGTCAAAGTTGGTAATAATTCCGGGGTGGGAGAGCTATAATTGTTAGCCACGCTCTGAAGCATTATTTCAGAAGAATTATCTTCTTTTTCTGTTAATTTTGAAGTCACAAATGTTGTCCCGAAAATTGCTGTTAAAATAGCGATCGGAAATATTATTATTGTCGTCCAAGAATTAGCTCCACCTGCAAAATTATTAGAGCTAAAAAAATTGTAGGTTTTGTTATCGTTATTATTGTTACTATCTACATTTGCATCGCGTCCAGATGTAGCCGCTTTTTCAGCATTTTTTACATTCTGCTTGAGATCGGGGCGATCGCTTTCAGACATACCAGTCTCCAGTTACTTATTTACTAGATTCTGGATTTTCTGTAATATTGCCAATACTTGCATTACCTGTTGCAGATGTAGCAGCATATTTTACATTGCTAATATTTTGGACGATATTTTGTTTTCCACTTTGGCGATCTTCAAGCAGATCTAATAATTTCTTAGCTAAATTAATTAATTCTGGATCTTCTTCTAGTTTTGCCTTTTTAATTTGTTCTTCTAATGTTACTTTGTAACCTTGACTTTGAGGATCTGCCTCGAACCATTCAAGTGTTAAAATAAACGGATGCTGAGGGCCAAATTTCTCGATTAAACTCTCTTTGAGATTCTTGTAAGCTTTAGCAACAGGATTTTTAGCTACATTAATGATAGCCCCCGAAGTAACAGATGCAGCGATCGCCTCGATAATCATAATTCTTGCCTCAATAACCATATCTATAAATTTAAGCCTGCAGTTTGGTTAAATACCTCAAAATTTCCCAAAAATTTCCGGTTTGTATCTGTAAAAAAAATATATTAAACAGCCAAAATCGAGTAATCTGTTATACAGTAAGAGCTGGCGCGGTTAAATTAGCATATATGACTCGAGCAAACAGCAGCGATCGATACCGCATCGAAAAAGATTCGATGGGAGAAAAAGAAATACCTGTAGGTGCTTATTATGGCATTCAAACCCTACGAGCGAAAGAAAATTTTCCCATTAGCGGTATTAAACCATTACCAACTTATATAGATGCTTGCGTAATAATTAAAAAAGCCACGGCGATCGCCAATGGAGAACTAAACTGCATTCCTCAAGATATCTCAGATGCGATCGTCACAGCAGCAGATGAAATATTAAAAGGTCAATATCGCGATCAGTTTATTGTAGATGTATATCAAGCTGGTGCTGGTACTTCCCACCATATGAATGTTAACGAAGTTCTAGCCAATCGCGCTTTAGAAATTTTAGGGGATGAAAAGGGTAATTACAAAAAAGTTAGTCCTAACGACCATGTCAACTACGGTCAGTCTACCAACGATGTTATCCCAACAGCAATTAGGATCGGATCTTTATTGGCTTTAACTCATTCTTTGTATCCTGCTTTGGATAATGCGATCGCAACTCTCGAAAAAAAAGCAAATGAGTTTCAAAATATAGTAAAATCAGGTCGAACCCATTTGCAAGATGCCGTACCTGTCAGAATGGGGGAAACTTTCCGAGCCTGGAAACAAATTTTAAGCGACCACAAAGGTAGAATTCAATTAGCAGCAAAAGATTTATATCTTCTCGGTTTGGGTGGAAGTGCTGCTGGTACGGGTTTAAATACCCATCCTCAGTATAAGTTTAGAGTAGCAGAAATACTTTCTCAATCGATCGGCCATCCTCTCAAAACCGCACCTCATTTAATGGCTGCAATGCAGAGTATGTCACCTTTTGTCAATGTTTCTGGTAGTATTAGGAATTTAGCACAAGATTTAGTTAAAATATCCCACGATCTACGTTTGATGGACTCCGGGCCGAAAACTGGTTTTAAAGAGATACAATTACCACCAGTACAGCCAGGATCTTCTATTATGCCCGGTAAATACAATCCTGTCATTGCCGAAATGACTTCGATGGTTTGCTTTCAAGTTATGGGTTACGATACGGCGATCGCTTTTGCAGCTCAGGCAGGACAGTTAGAATTAAATGTTATGATGCCTCTAATTGCTTACGATCTCATCCATAGTATCGAAATTCTTGGCAATACGATCGATGTTTTGGCTAAACGCTGTTTGTCGGGGATAGAAGTTAGGGGCGATCGCACTTTAGCTTATGCTGAGGGTAGTTTAGCTTTGGTTACTGCTTTAAATCCTCACATAGGTTATCTTAACGCCGCAGCAGTTGCAAAAGAGTCTTTAGATACTGGCAAATCTATTCGAGAAATTGTTTTAGAAAAGGAATTGATGTCTAAAGAAGATCTCGATCGCGTTTTGGATTTGGAAAAAATGAGTACATTATCTTAATTTAGAAAAAATGTCAATTAAGATCGCTCATCCCAATATTATCAGCCCGGTTTACGAACTTGTAAAAGTTTTAGAATTTAATATCGATCTTCAAGGAATCGAGAATTTTCCTGTGAGACTGGAAATATTCAGATCTTTAGAAGATAATTGTCGTTTTCGCGCTCATATTTGGAGGACAGAATTTTTTAGAATACAGTCTAGTTTCCCTCTAGAAGATAATAAACCAAGTCACGATCCTGCCGATGAAGAAATTTTATTAGATTTTTCTCATTATCTTCGGGATGATTATAATGATTTTAATGCTAATAGTCTCGAAACTGCGATCGAATTAATTATCGAAGATTTAAAATGTTTTTTAGATAAAACGAATTATGGTTATAACCAGCAACGACAGATTTAAATTCTAACTTTTTTTGTAGATTTAGGAGAGATAAAATATTTTTCTATCAATTTTACTTTTGACTAGCTTAAAACAAATTATATTCCATTTTTATTGAATATATTCTTGCTTCTTTATAACCAATATTTTGAGACTAATTATTTTTAAAAAATTTACCAAAGCGATCGAAATATAAGATTTACTTTAATTAAAAAATTCCATCTGTTGCTTCGAGTCCGATTTAAAAATAATCAAAAACAAAAAAATACTAATTAATATTCTTTAGGATTGTTTTGATTTTCCAAAAAATAGCTCTCGTTTTTAATATTTAATCCGATCGATACTTAATGTCGAGTGAGTAATTCCCAGAGATTTATATAATAATACATTGAGACTTACCAAACTATCTCCAGAGTTTTACTAACTAGTTACAATAGTATTTCCAGACTCATTCTCAAACTATTTTCAGCTTATCGATTGAAGATAAAATAAAAAACTCGATCGCATTCGATTTAAATAGATAATACGATCGAACGAAGCTCGATCGCCAGCAAGATAAATTGCTAATAAATTTTAAATAGTTATCGATTTCATTGGTAAAATATATTCTAAATCTAAATTAGAAGCTGCATCAGCTAACTTATCTAAGTCACTACAATCTTCTAAATATGGAATTGTACCTAAAACCGGAATTTGAGTCAAGGATTGGATTAATTCTTGGGGTGCTAAATCGAGCATTTCCTCTCCAGAAAGAGGCTGAACAGAAGATAAAACAATGCCTTTTAGATCGATCCCCGACTGTCTCGCCAAAGCAACATTAGCCACAGCTTGAGAGATCGCACCCAATTTAATCGGTACGACTAAAACCAGATTTAAACGCCATTGAGCGACCAAATCCGCTACAGTCAACTCATTTGTTACCGGAGATCCCAGTCCGCCGATAGTTTCTAGAATAGTAAAATCTTGCCGTTCCAACAACCCTTGAAAAGCCTGCCAAACCTTACCCAAATCTATATTTTCACCTGCTTTAAGAGCCGCTATTGGTGGAGCTAAAGGTTCGGGAAAACTAAGCGGAGTAACAATTTCAACCGAGCGATCGCCAGAGAATAAACGATTATATAGTTCGCGATCGCCCGATCCAGTTTGCATTAATTTCATCAAACCCAAACTTTTATTTTTCTGATATTTTTGCCAATAAGCAACTAAAGATGTAGTTAAAATAGTTTTACCAACATCGGTATCAGATCCTGCGATCGACAATGATTTCATGATAGTTTCTGGAGATTTTACTAATAGTCTCTAACTAAATTTAAAGTTAATGCTAATATAATTCATTATTGGCTTAAAATTAAAGCAAATAATAAAGCTCGATCGGGGTTATACTAAATCGAAGCTCGATTGTAAATACCACCTATTTCTTGGAAAATTTTAGCAATTTTTTAAGTAGATTTTACCCGATTGAAATGATAAAGAAGAATGTTAAGATAAAAAAGTATTTTTAAATATTAAAAAATACTGCTCGGTTTAAAATAACAGAGCATTTAACAGCCGACCCTTTCTTTCAAATGATAATATTGCCGTGAATTGAGGTTAAAAAGTTTGCCGTGACCCCTTCTTCTGCTACTCTATCGCTTCAGCCCATTATTCCAACTTTATCGGCAAGTAACCGTTTGCGTTTGTTTTCCGGTTCTGCCAACACATCCTTAGCGAGGGAAGTTGCTCGCTATTTAGGCATCGATTTAGGGCCGATGCTACGCAAAAAATTTGCCGATGGAGAACTTTACGTTCAAGTCCAAGAGTCGATCAGGGGATGCGACGTTTATTTAATCCAACCCTGTTGCAAGCCCGTTAACGATAATTTTATGGAATTATTAATTATGATCGATGCTTGTCGTCGCGCATCGGCCAGACAAATTACTGCAGTAATTCCATATTATTGTTATGCCAGAGCCGATCGTAAAACTGCCGGAAGAGAATCAATTACTGCTAAACTAGTGGCCAATTTGATTGCCGAAGCAGGTGCGAATCGAGTTTTAGCAATGGATTTACACTCAGCCCAGATCCAAGGATATTTTGATATTCCTTTCGATCATGTTTTTGGTTCTCCCGTTATTTTAGATTATTTATTAAGCAAAAATTTACCAGAATTGGTGGTTGTTTCTCCCGATGTAGGGGGAGTAGCCAGAGCCAGAGCTTTTGCAAAAAAACTTAATGATGCTCCTTTAGCAATTATCGATAAACGCAGACAAACCCACAACGTAGCCGAAGTAATGAATTTGATCGGCGACGTAAAAGGAAAAACTGCCGTCTTAGTAGACGATATGATAGATACTGCCGGAACGATCGGCGAAGGTGCGAGATTGCTGCGTAAAGAGGGGGCTAAAGCAGTTTATGCTTGTGCTACCCACGCGGTTTTTTCAGGTAAAGCGATCGAACGTCTTTCTAGCGGAGCTTTCGAGGAAGTAATTGTCACCAACACTATCCCCGTACCCGAAGAAAATCAATTCAAACAATTAAGAGTTCTTTCTGTAGCTAATTTGCTCGGCGAAACTATTTGGCGCATTCACGAAGATAGTTCGGTTAGTAGTATGTTTCGTTAACAAACCTCAAATTCAAGCCAAAAATATTTAAATGAATCTGGAATTGCCAACTAATTCCAGATTTTCTTTATTTTTTATCGGGATAAATCGGCTCATTATATAAAGAACCAATGCGATCGAAGGGATAAAAACGAACCGAGGCCCTGCCAATAAAATTATCGCGGGGTACGAAGCCCCATTCATGAGAATCAGAACTATTTTTGCGATTATCTCCTAGGACTAAATATTCATTTTCCGGGACGACAACAGGCCCGTAAACATATTCTGGAGGAGATAAAATATACTTTTCTTCTAAAGGAGTCCCGTTAACAAAAACTTTACCGTTTCTAACGGCGATCTTTTCTCCGGGCAAACCGATAATTCTTTTAATAAAATCATCTTTATAACCCCATTCCTGGAGGGTTTCAGTAGGAGAAAAAACCACGATATCCCCTCGTTTCGGTTGGCGGAAACGATAAGTTACTTTTTCTACTAGCAGGCGATCGTTAACATTTAAAGTCGGCACCATCGAAGGAGAAGGAATGTAACGAGCTTCAGCTACAAAAGTGCGAATTCCTAAAGCTAAAACGACTGCTAAACCAAGAGTTTTGACCCATTCTAATAATTCATTCTCTTGATATTTCATAAACATTAATTACAAAGATCTAACAAACAAACATCTTAAATTTTTTTATTTTTTATCGGGATAAATCGGCTCATTATATAAAGAACCAATGCGATCGAAGGGATAAAAACGTACCGAAGCCCTGCCAATAAAATTACTGCGGGGTACGAAGCCCCAAGCCCGAGAATCAGAACTATTATTGCGATTATCTCCTAAGACTAAATATTGGTTCTCCGGCACGGTTATCGGCCCGAAAGGTTCTTGTGAAGGAGATAAAATATAATTTTCTTCTATGGGATTACCGTTAACGAAAACCTCACCGTTTCTAACAGCGATCGTTTCTCCAGGCAAGCCGATAATTCTTTTAATAAAATCATCTTTGTATCCTTGTGCCTGAAGTGTTTCAGTAGGAGAAAAAACTACGATATCTCCCCGTTTGGGTTCGCGGAAACGATAAGTTAATTTTTCTACCAGCAGGCGATCGTTAACATTTAAAGTCGGTACCATCGAAGTAGAAGGAATATAGCGCGGTTCGACAATAAAAGTACGAATCCCAACCGCTAAAACAGCCGCTATACCAAGAGTTTTGATCCATTCTAATAATTCATTCTCTTGATGTTTCATGAGCCTTGCCGGTAAGATAAGTTTGATTCGATCGATAAAAATAAAATTTTAGCCATAGATAAAGAATTTAATATTCTCTAGATTGTAGTTTAACCGGATCGAGATAACTCTTACTATTACAGTAAAGTTAACTGCGAGCAATTTATGTCTTCACCCACACCACTATTAATCCGACGGGCCCGAATATTACCCAACGATGAATTTTTAGTTGGGGACGTGCGCGTTGAAAACGGTAAAATTATTCAAGTAGCCCCAGAAATTGACGATCGCCCTCTAGATAAGATTTTAGACGCAACAGGATTAACTTTGTTGCCAGGAGTTATCGATCCGCAAGTTCATTTTCGCGAACCCGGTTTAGAACACAAAGAAGACCTATTTACCGCCAGTCGTGCCTGTGCCAAGGGAGGAGTCACTTCTTTCCTCGAAATGCCCAATACGCGCCCCCTAACCACCACTCAAGCTACTTTAGATGATAAGTTGAGCCGGGCGGCAGAAAAATGTTTGGTTAATTACGGTTTTTTTATTGGCGCGACAGCCGAGAATTTAAACGAATTAATTTCGGTAAATCCTACTTGCGGGATTAAAATCTTTATGGGATCTTCACACGGCGCGCTGCTAGTTTCCGATGAAGAAGTATTAGATCGCATTTTTGCTAACGGATCTCGTCTAATTGCCGTTCACGCCGAAGATCGAAGTCGAATTATCGAGCGTCGCAAGCAATTTGCCAACATAAGCGATCCGGCCGTACATTCTCAAATTCAAGATGAAACGGTAGCATTAAATGCCACCAAATTGGCATTAAAATTATCTAAAAAATATCAGCGTCGCTTGCATATTCTTCACCTCTCTACCGGAATAGAAGCAGAATTATTGCGTCAAGATAAGCCCAGTTGGGTAACCGCAGAAGTTAC
>CAYWIH010000056.1:0-29333 GCA_964458305.1 uncultured bacterium
AAAAAAACATTTATCATTAACTCCAGTTTTTCACCTGCATTTTTTATCCGATCGATCCCTCAAAGAACAAGAAGAATACTATCGATCGGTTGGCAAAGACCCGCAGAAAATTCGACATTTAAGACATAGCAATCTTTTAAAAAATAAACTAGATCGATCGGCAAAACGCCAATGTAAAATTATTACTTTAGTTCGCGATCCGATCGCAAGAGAAATATCGATGTTTTTTCAAAAAAAAGATAAAAATTTTCCCGATGGTATAGATACTGAAACAATAATAGAAATTTTACAAAATCAATTTAAATCCTTCGACGAATCAAAAGATTTTGCCTGCAATTGGTTCGATAAAGAAATTAAAGCAAATTTTAATATAGATGTCTACAATTTTGAATTTGACAAACAAAAAGGCTATCAAATAATTAGGACAGAAAATAATGCAGAAGTATTAATCATTCGACTCGAAAATCTCAATCAATGCTTTCAAACCGCTTTAAGTGACTTTTTAGCAAGCGATCGCCCGATCGAAATGATATCTGAAAATACTAGCAAAGAAAAAGATTACAAACAACAATATCGCGAAGTAATTAATAAAATAAAAATCCCAGAAAACATTTGCCGAACAATTTATTCTTCACGACATATGAAACACTTTTACAGCGACGATAAGATCGAACAATTTATCTTAAAATGGACTAAGAAATCTCAATAAATCTCGGAGCTTAGCAAATATTAGAAATTGGTTTTGCTATTAATGTATTTTGTTCTAGCGATCGCTTTGGTTTCTTAGTTGGTAAAAATTTTGTCATTACATCGGAAACTAATTGTAAGTCTATAGGTTTAGAAATAAATTGAGAACATCCTGCTACTTTTGCTCTTACTTTATCTACAAAACCATCTTGGCTTGTTAACATTACTACTGGTTTATTTTTTAGCTTAGAAACTTTTCTCAACTGAGAGCAAAGTTCGTAACCGTTCAGATCTGGCATTCCAATATCGAGAAAAATCAGATCGGGATCTGCTGCAATTAACTTTGGTATCGCCTTTAAAGGTTCTTTTATTCCTAGAAACCGATCGCCTCGATCGCTGACTATTTTTTTCATTATCATCAGAATTTGATTGCTGTCATCGATGCAAGCTATTAATGGTCGATCGTTATTTGTTTGTTCTTTGGATCGGTCTTTTTGCGATCGTACTATCGGCAGATCCCCCACCTCTTTTAAGACTATTAATTCTTCATTTATATAGGGCATTAAAGAAAGAGTTAATTTAACTAAATCTCGATCGAGTAGATTGGCTAAGTCTCTTAAGGTTCTCGTTCCATCTATTAATTTGACAAAGTTATCGCAAACAGCAGGAGATACTTTTTCTTTTAAAAGAGATAATTTATTTATATTTGGTGCTGAATTGGGGGAGATTTTTCTTAGTCCTGCATCGCACCATTTTTGCCATTGTTTTTGAGCTTTTAATAATTTTTTTTCTGCATTTAAAATAGTTGCATGAGTTAAGGATATTTTTAAGCCGCAATTTAATAAATAATCCCCGTAGTTAGTTTGAAAAGAGTATTGTAAGCTTCCCTCAGCTTCTGCTTGGAGAATATCAAAAAAAACTTGACAAATTTGACTTTTTACTAGCTCGTCGAATTCTTCTAAAGCTATCTTTTCTTCGGTTAAAAGTGTCGTTAATAATCGATAATTCCAGCACTGAAATTTTTGGACTTCAGCAATCTTTTCTGATTTAAACTTAGCTCTATGGCAATATTTATTGAGGTGATTGAACCAAAAGCGATGGGGATGTTCCCCTCCGTCAGCCCAAATTATTCTTCCCAAACAAAAATATATTTGCCAATCTTTTCGATCGCTCTGTTTTATTTGTAGTTTTCCCGTCAAACGAGATTCCTGAGAAGATAATAGTTGTTCTCTTAACATTTTTCTTATATCTATTATTTCGTTCGATATATGTCTTTTTGCTTACATTTAAGATTATATAGGTAATTTGATATTTTTTGATAAAAAATAATCATATCGATCGCAGTTTTTAATAAATAGTATTAATATTTTTGGTGATTTTGTTTGTAATTATAACAACATGCCCTAGATTTCAATTTAATTGCATGATGAAATCAATAAGCAATCGTTCGCTTATTTAAGCAAAAAAATCTGAGATTCTATGCTTAAATTCCTTAAAAGATCTCGCCCCTCGAGCTAGAATAGATTGGCAAAAAAGCAAACTATTAAAAAACTAAAAGAACTGTTAAATAAAAAACTGTTATTTTGAGTTGATATTTTGACGGAATTAAATTAATCTTTCTAAAGAAATTCTTTAACGGCAAATTAAAAAACAAAATAATAGATCTACTCGATCCAACTTAAAGATAAAATCGATCTGCAAAGCAGATTTAAGGATGGCGATCGAACGAATTAAAAATGACTAAAAATTTTATTGCTGTAATACTTGCAGGTGGAAAAGGAGAAAGATTTTGGCCTTTAAGTCGTAAAAAACGACCGAAACAATTTCTTTGTTTGGATGGTAGCGGCAAAAGTTTGCTACAAGCAACAGCAGATCGACTCTTACCTTTAACCGGAGACTGGGATAAAATCTGGGTAGTAACTTCAGCCTCGATCGCCCCAGGTGTCAAACAACAATTACCCCAACTTAAAGAAAATAATATCTTAATCGAGCCAACAAGAAAAGATACCGCCCCAGCAGTAGCATGGACGACTTTAGAAGTAGCTAAAAAATACGGACAAGAAACGATTATCGCTTTTTTTCCTGCCGATCACGCGATCGGATCTCCTCCTGATTTTGAGCGTACCATTTCAGCAGCGATCGAACTAGCCCATAAAAAAGAAGCCATAGTCACGATCGGGATCGAACCTAATTATCCCGCAACTGGTTACGGTTATATCGAGCGAGGAGCGGAAATTGATAGTTATGATAATATAAATATTTATCAAGTAAAACGTTTTACTGAAAAACCCGATCGCCCTACAGCAGAATCTTTTATCGAGACGGGTAAGTATAGTTGGAATGGAGGAATGTTTGTTTTTCGGGCGAAAATTGTTTTAGAAGAATTAGCAAAATTCGCACCAGAAATACTCAATCCTTTACAAGAAAAAGGATTAGCCGCATACTCAGAATTAGAAAAAAATAGCATCGACTATGCTTTAATGGAAAAAACCCAATTAGCATACGTCATACCTGCTGATTTTGGTTGGGATGACTTAGGAGACTGGAACGCACTTGCAAGACTTCAAAACAAACAAGCAGCTAACGTAGAACTCGCCAATCATGTCAGTAAAGATACCAAAGGTGCGATCGTTTATGCCAGCGACGAAGACGAAATTATCGTGACTATTGGTTTAGAAGACGTTGTCATCGTCCGCGATCGCAATGCCACTTTAATTGTTAAAAAAGATCGCACTCAAGAAATTAAACAAATCCTTAAATCTTTACAAAAAGATCCCGATTCAGAGCGATATTTATAGTGAGAATTACAGTGAGTGCTTAAAATCAGATTCGCCAGCCTTATATTATTTTTAAATTAAGAAGAAATGAAAACTAGTCCTATTTTCTCAAAAAAATAGCAAGCTAGAAATAGACTCGAGCAAAAATTAAATGCTTTAGAACCGTATTAAAATTTCCGAGAAAATTAAAATGAGTTTCTATTTTGACGTAGAAGATAACGACCGCAAATCATTTCAATTACCAGGTGCAAAACCGCAATACAATCCCGATCGCCCCGGTACGGTCAAAGATATTATCCTAGATTTAATCTTAGATATTCCCAATAAAAGTTTTAAAGGTAATTGTACGATCGGAATAATCCCGATCAGAAAAGGCATCAGACAAATAACTTTAGATGCAGTCGATCTCAAAATTAAATCCGTCTTTATTAATAAAGTTTCTCAATCCTTCGATTACGATGGCAAAGAATTAAGAATAAATCTCTACAAACCCACCACAGAAGCAGAAATAAAAATCTCGATCGACTACAGCGTCGAACTACCCCAACGAGGTATATACTTTATCAGTCCAGAAGAATATTATCCCGACAAACCAACTCAAGTTTGGACTCAAGGAGAAGATGAAGACTCTCGTTACTGGTTTCCTTGTTTCGATTATCCCGGACAACTGGCAACTTCAGAAATTAAAGTTAGAGTACCAGAACAATATACAGTGATATCTAACGGTTCTTTAATTGCCGTTACAGAATTAGAAGAAGAAAAAATATATCACTGGTTTCAGCAACAAGTCCATCCTACTTATTTAATGACTTTAGCAGTAGGAGAATTTGCGGAAATTAAAGATTCTTGGAATAACATACCAATTCTTTATTACGTCGAAAAAGATCGCCAAGAAGACGCAAAACGCAGCATGGGTAAAACTCCCAAAATGATGGAGTTTCTAGCACAAAAATATTCCTACCCCTATCCATATCCTAAATACGCTCAAGTCTGCGTCGCCGATTTTATCTTTGGCGGCATGGAAAACACTTCAACAACCCTGTTAACCGATCGCTGTTTGTTAGACGAACGGGCCGCAATAGATAATAAAAATACAGAAAGTTTAGTTCTCCACGAATTAGCCCATCAATGGTTTGGCGACCTAGTAGTTATTAAACACTGGTCTCACGCCTGGATCAAGGAAGGAATGGCATCTTATGCAGAAGTATTGTGGAGCGAACACGAATATGGGGCCGACGATGGGGCATACTATTTATTGAGAGAAGCAAGATCTTATTTAGAAGAAGATTCTTCGCGCTACCGTCGTCCGATCGTCACTAACGTCTATCGAGAAGCGATCGAACTTTACGATCGTCATTTATACGAAAAAGGGGCTTGCGTCTACCATCTGATTCGCGGTATTTTAGGCGATGAATTATTCGATAGCGCGATCGCTACTTTTGTTAAAGATAATGCCCATCAAACCGTCGAAACTGTCGATTTAATTCGGGCGATCGATAAAGCCACTGGCTACAATTTACAAAATATTTTCGACCAATATGTCTTTCGAGGCGGCCATCCCGATTATAAAGTAGCTTATACTTGGGATGCAGATAACAACCTCGCCACTCTCACAGTTAACCAAACTCAAGCCGAAAAAGAATTATTCGATCTCAAAATTCCGATCGCTTTTGGATATACTTCAGATCCGGCCAAACTAGTTAAATTTAAACTTCGCATTTATCAAAAACAACAGAGTTTCCATTTTCCCCTCGAGCAAAAGCCCGATTTTGTCAGTTTCGATCTCGGCAATAAGTTCTTAAAAACAGTAACTTTAGAATATCCCGTCCCAGAATTAAAAGCCCAACTCAAACACGATCTCGATCCAATTTCTCGGATCTATGCTGCTGAAGCTTTAGCTAAAAAAGGCGGTATAGATATTATTAAAACCCTCGAAGAAAGTTTAACTTTAGATCTATTTTGGGGCGTAAGATTAGAAGCAGCAAAACAATTAGGGAATATCAAATTAAACCAAACAGCAACAGCTTTAATCTCTGGTTTGTCAGATAAAGACGCTCGAGTCCGTCGCGCAGTAGTAGAGAGTTTAGCAAAAATTGAGATCGATACGAGTTACCAAACCCTTAAAGATCTCCTCGAAAAAGGCGATCCCAGTTATTACGTCGAAGCAAGTGCGGCCAGATCTCTAGGGAAAATAGTATCTACCAACCTCAAAGAAAAGCAAGCCGAAACGATCGAATTACTTACAACAATACTAAACGAAAGAAGTGGATGGAATGAAGTCGTCAGATCCGGCGCGATCGGCGGTTTGAGCAACCTCAAAGCATCCCCAGAAGCTGCCGAGTTAATTTTAAAATACACCAAACTAGGTACTCCTATCCCCCTCCGTTTAGCCGCTATCCGCGCTTTAGGGCCGGTTTCTACGGGCCAAAGTCCCGAAATACTCGAATCGATTTTAGATAGGTTACAAAGTATTACAAACGAAACTTATTTCTTGACACAAGTTGCGATTACATACTCACTCGGTCGGATGACCGCACCGAAGGCGATCGACCTGCTTCAGGATCTATGTCACAGTACCCTAGATGGTAGAGTGAAACGCAAGGCAGAAGAAGAGATAGCCAAACTACGCAAAAAAATCGGATCTAACAAACAGATCGAAGAGTTGCGTCAAGAAATAGAATCCATCAAACAAGAAAATCAAGATCTTAAAAGTCGTTTGGAGAAATTAGAAGCTCAAAATAACTAATCGTCCAAACTAGCAAAATCAAATAGATCTCGATCTGCTAAATGGGAAGGAGAAACATTCTCAATGCTGCGAAATATACTATCTATCCTACCGGGATCTTCTCTTTCCCAAGCAGCTAACATTTCTTTAATCTTCCCTCTTTGTAAATTTTCTTGAGATCCGCAAAGATTGCAAGGAATGATGGGAAAATTTCTGGCATTAGCATAACGCTGAATATCTTTTTCGCGACAAAAAGCCAAAGGACGAATCACGATGTGTTTTCCGTCGTCGCTTTTTAATTTTGGCGGCATAGCCTTGAGTCTACCACCATGAAACATATTTAAAAATAAAGTCTCAACAATATCGTCGCGATGATGGCCCAAAGCAATTTTAGTCGCACCTTCCTCAGCGGCCACCCGATATAAGATCCCCCGACGCAAACGAGAACACAACCCGCACATGGTCTTGCCAGGGGCAATAATATCTGTAACAATACTGTAAGTATCTTCTGTGACAATTCGATAGGGAACGCCAAAATCATCCAAATACTTAGGTAAAACCTCAGCAGGAAAACCAGGCTGTTTTTGATCGAGATTGACTGCCAAAAGCTCGAATTTAACCGGGGCTTTTTGCTGTAGGGAGTGCAACAAATCCAGCATCGTGTAAGAGTCTTTACCCCCAGAAAGACACACCATAACTCGATCGCCATCAGAAATCATCTTGTATTGGGCGATCGCCTTACCCACTTTACCCCGTAACTGGGCCTGGAGTTTTTTGAAGTTTTTTGAGGTTCTTACCTTTGTTATTTCCATCTTTATACCTCCAGGGGACTCACTGCTAAACCCCGATTGGGGTTAGCGGGAGAGGAATGGAGGTCAACAAATAATTTGAGCGTAGCGAATTCCTCATTTTTTAAAAGCGTAATTGTATCCGTCATTTTGATGAATATGAGTCAAGTATTTAGGGTGAACATCAAATTTCTTGTCAGGCAATTGAAGAACAAAACTAGGTCTGAATCTGATAGCAATTCTACCTACATATTGCCCTGTAAATTTTCCTTTAGGGATTGATGCTGATACCAAATCACCTGTTTGAAAACCTCTGAAAAACTTAGCTTTTGGAGCATGGCTTTTTGGGAATCCAAATTTATCGGGACGACACCTTTGCCTTGTACCGTGTCCTGTAGCTTTAATTAACAAAGGTTGATTAGTTTTAAATACTAAATTTAATGGTACTTGACCTACACAACTAGCATCTTGCCAATGGGTTTTAGGTACTTTTAATCGTTTTCGATTAAATTTAGTTAGCCCTCCACTTCCAGTTGTTACTAATAATCCTAATTCTTTAAGAGAATTATACAGTTTCCATCTGGTAGAGTTAACCGCAGAAGCATCTTTTAATGGAGTTTTTGCCTGTTTCAAGACACGATTAAGTAAATCTGTTTTACCTTTTAGAAATTCTCGAATATCTTGATTACCTTTGGTTTGATTACAATCATGACAAGCTAAAGTTAAGTTAGAGACTCGGTCGCTTCCTCCTTTACTTTTTGGGTGAATATGGTCAACTTCAAAGGGCTTATTCGTTGCTCCACAATATTGGCAAGTTCGATTAAATTTAGCTAATAAATATTCTCTAACCTCCCAACCGTACAGAGTTCCATGTTGATATTCAATTCCTGATATTTCTGGTTGCTCTTGTTTTTGCAGATCGAATTTAACTAATTCGACGGCAAGAGAACCAATGGGAACATATCTAATTAACCTTTTAACCCAAGTCAAGATAGTATCAACCCGATGCTGTAAGCTTGGAGCTAACCAACCTAATGGGCGTTTTCTGTTAAGGAATTTGGGTTCACGATAACGAGTTTTCCGTCCCCGTCTTCCTCTTCTTAACTGTAGTCTTGAGGTTAAAGCATCTTTGATTTTTTGTCCCCTATGTTGTAGTTCTGCTCCCCAAATTACCTGATTATCTTGAAGTAAAGCAATGCCTGTTGTTTGACTTCCTCGATCGAGTTTAAGAGCAATATTTTTAAGGGTTTCTACAACTTCCTCTTTGAGAATAAGAGTGAAAGGATATCGTCTAAATACAGCAGCTTTCCTCTGTTTTAACAACAACCTTGCAAGTCCAGGATGAATAGGATTTAAAGGTTGTTTTTTAGTGTCTACAAGAAATACAAAGTTGGACATAATTTTCTCCCGTTAGGGGTGATGTTTGCCTCGTTCAGTTATCTAATCTTGTTATGTCTAACTCACTTCCTTAACCCGTTTAAAGATGTTTAAAGTTAGACGACAGGGCTAGAAGCTGGCACGCACCTCTAGGTGTCATGAACTAAATAACGGCTACCTGAATTTCAGGTGAACTGGTCGCGTTGTGGGCTAAATTCTGCGCCCCCGTTAAAACGCTCTGCGTTTAACGGCGGGTTCGTGACTTACAGAGATTCGCAAAATGTAGAAAATGCCTTTAGTTTTTGTTACAATACCTTCAGTATATTTTCTCACGGTTCTTTTGCCCTTGGCACGACCACACCAAGGGCATTTATTTTTGCCAAAAATTTCACAAAGAAAGCTGACATAGATCGGTCAGCCCTTTACAATAAAATAATTATCGATTGTTAAGCATTTAAATTAACAATTTTTTTGGCATCTAAAATGACAATGGCGTGAAATGAAATAATAAAGCTATTACCAAAGGAATTATAACAGCCAGTATTCCCAATCTGATTACATCGTAAAAAGTATCTTCTTCTTGACTCATTTTCTTTGCAATTAAATAATTTTTTCTATTCCTAGTATTATGACTTAAATTAAAATTAAAGTCATCTTAAATTAAGTATTTATTCGGTAGCGATCGAGCTTGTGAAAAGAACTATTTTTTGTTCCAAGGTAATTTAGTCCCCATTTCCGTAGCAGCAGACCAAAACAAATATAAAATTAACAAGCCGATCCCGACTAAAAAAGGAATTAAATCTTGTGGCACGATCGCACGCTCCTCTAACGTAAATCTCTCCCGAAGGGAAAAAGAGATAATGTAATTAATTTTAAATGTTGGCGAGCAAAAGGAATGCCAACAATCGTAATGCCTAATATTACCGCCCAGAATAAATGATTGAGAGCGAGAGGCCAGCCAAAAATTACCAACCAAATCAAATTTAAAATCTTAACCAAGGTAGTATCGGCGGCTTCGGTCAAAACTATTTCTTTCCCAAAAGGAGTAAAAATAGCAATCCCCAGCTTAATACTTTGGATGCCGAAGGGGATACCGATAATACTAGCGCAAGTAGATATCCCCCCGACAATGTAACCCAGACCAGTCAAAAAGCCGCCAAATACTAACCAAATAATATTCCCTAATAAACTCATGATACTGGTTAGATATATGCTTATTTTGGCTCAAAAATTAGAGATGCCGAATTGATACAATAGCGCAAACCAGTAGGTTTGGGGCCGTCAGGAAAAACATGACCTAAATGAGCGTCGCAAGTAGCACAAAGAACTTCAGTGCGTTTCATAAACAAACTAGTATCTTCTTTAAAAGCGATCTTGTCTTTATCGACAGGTTGCCAAAAACTAGGCCAACCGCTACCGGAGTTGTACTTATTGTCTGAAGTAAATAACTCCGTACCGCAACAGACGCATTTATAAACACCTTCGGCTTTATTGTCGTAATATTTGCCAGTAAAGGCTCTTTCTGTGCCTTTGTTACGAGTAATTTCGAACTGTTCGGGAGTTAATTGTTCTTGCCATTCCGCTTCAGTTTTCTTTACTTTATTGACCATCTAATAATTTTCCTCAAATCGATCGCTCTTTACATTATTTTACAATTTATCTCAATTTAGCTGCCGGATCTTCTTTCTTGGCGAATTTGACGCATTGCAGCTAGATGCTGAGAATAGGTTTTACTAAATACGTGAGTACCGTCGTAGCGAGCGACAAAATATAAATAGCCCCGATCTTCAGGTTGTAAAGTTGCTTTTAAACTAGCAATTCCTGCAGAGGCGATCGGAGTTGGGGGCAGGCCTTTATTAACATAAGTATTGTAGGGAGATTCTCGAGCCACTTCGGCATAAGTTAGAGGTCGATCTGCTGTTTGTTTGATGCCCAAACCGTATTCTACGGTGGGATCTGCTTGCAGTTTCATGCCGATTTCGAGCCGTTTTGTAAAGACTCCGGCAATTATCGGTCTTTCTTTGGCAATTACCGATTCTTTCTCGACGATACTAGCTAAAGTTGCCCATTCAAGTAGATTTAAATTAGTATTCTTTTTATTAGTTTGATAAGCGGGTATTGCCACAGCTTCAAAGCGATCGAGCATGACATTAATTACTCGCTCTGGAGTTTGGCGATCGCTGGCTATTTTATAAGTATCGGGATAGAGAAATCCTTCTAAATGGGGCAAATTCTGGGGCAACCAAGGGTATTCATCCGTGGGAATTTCTTTAGTTGCGGCGATAAATTCTTCAGCAGAAAAAAAGCCGATCGACTCAAAATATTCCCCCATTTGTTTGATATTCCAGCCTTCAGGGATGGTAAAATCTACTAACTGAACTTGACCTCTGGTTATGGTAGCGGCAATTTCTGGTAACGATTCTCTCGGCGATAGTTGATAAGTTCCTGCTTTGTAGTTTACGGGGCGATCTTGTTTGAATTGCTGCCAACGCGTGAAGATTTTCCAAGCATAAGCCGAGCGAATTATTCCCAAATTTTCTAATTTTGTCCCGATTTCTCCGGCACTAGTTCCCGGATTAATTTCTAGTTCGATCGCTTCTTTTTCTGCTACTGGATCGCCCTCTTTTGCCATCGGTGGGGAAATTGCATAAAACCAAGCTAAAGTTCCAAAAGTAACGGAAAATATTGCAGTAAAAAAAACTAAGCTTATTAGATTTTTAATAAATTTCATAACCTTAATAACCTCAAATATTTCAATTTACTCTAGTTCTTCAAACAATAATTCTTCGAGTATAGGCTTCATTTGCCTATCTTCTGGTGAAATTAATTTTAGTTCTCCTCGATCGTCGCAACTTGCTAAAAATAGTAAAGGAGATAAAGGAGTATAAATCTTGTATTGTCGATCGTCGTGATAAAAGTTAGCTAAAAACTGTAATTCTTCCGATTCTAATTGAGAATTTTCCTCATCCAGCTCTAAATTAACAATTTCGTCTTCTTCTAAAGGTGGTAACTCTCCGCTCACCGTTAAAGTAAAGGCTGTATTGTGAAGTGATAATTCTAATTCTGCCAATACGGCCTTAGCATCGGCAAAAATCTTGGTTATTTCCATCGATTCTTCAATAGTTATTACTTCAGAAAAATCTTCGTTTTCAGAGCTATTTTCGTCAAAGGTAACGATAATTACTGGCGAATCTAGAGGTCTTAGCAATAAATAAGTTACATTTTCTCCTTCTCGATCGAGAGAGTTCTCAACATAACATAAAAGCGATCGCCCATCTTCATCAGTTAGAGTAACGCTTTCTGCATCGTACAGCCCATCTTCATCGATAAATTCAGGCATAGGACATAATAATTTTAAATATTGCAAGGTGAAAAGCAATAAAAAAATGTTTGTTTTATTGCCTCTTTAGAGGTTTACGTATCATACCATACGATCGTCGTGCTTCTTTTGAGAATATTTGCAAATTATTCTTGAAAAAAACCAAAATTATTTTTGTACAAATAATCTATGCAACTAGAATCGGTAAGATTGTATTGCAGGGGAACGATAGTAATATAATTATCTTTAATTGCTTCGACATCGGTAGGAATGGGCTGACCTAAATGAAGGTCGGACGGTTGCTTGATATCTTCAATTACTTCCCCAGTCAACCAATAATAACTTTTCCCCCGAGGATCTAGGCGTTTTTGAAAAGTTTCGATATAGCGACGCAAACCCTGACGAGCAATAGCCACTCCAGCAATGCGATCGGCCGCTACCGGAGGGACGTTAACATTTAACAAAGCAGCTTCGGGTAAAGGATTTTCAGCCAATCGCGCTACCAAACTCAAAGCAAAATCTGCAGCAGGTTGAAAACTTTGTGAAGTATAACTTGCCAAACTAATAGCAATGCTAGTAATCCCTTCTAAAGCACCTTCCATAGCCGCAGAAACCGTCCCAGAATAAAGAACGTCCGAACCCAAATTAGAACCGTGATTGATGCCAGAAAGAACTAAATCGGGACGATCTTTTAATACCGCAGATAGGGCAAATTTAACGCAATCGGCCGGAGTTCCCGAACAAGACCAAGCAGTAACTCCAGGATGAAAAATAGAATCGACAATTTCAGCTCGAATTGGCGTGTGTAAAGTCAAACCGTGGCCGGTAGCAGAACGTTCGCGATCGGGGCAAACGACGGTGACTTGATGGCCCGCTGCTGCTAAAGTGTTAGCCAGAGTACGCAATCCTATTGCAAAGATACCATCATCGTTGCTAATTAACAAATTCATAAATCCGTTGTCGGCGATTCGGTTAGAGGTAAGATATTTACTAGATTAGACTCTCTTACTTTACTTCGATCGCGCCCGATCGGGCCAGATCGACTAATCTTCAATTCATCCATTTTTTATATGTCCGATTCAATTGATACTCAACTCAAACAACTAGAACGAGAAGCAACAACGGCGATCGCTACTACCGAGACTTTAGATAGTTTAGAAAAATTAAGAATAACCTATCTCGGTAAAAAAGGCCAGCTATCCCAAATACTTAGGGGTATGGGTAAATTATCGGCAGAAGAAAGACCCAAAATAGGCGCGCTAGCAAATGTTGTTAAAGAAGCACTACAAAATAGTTTAGACAATCAAAAACAAAGATTACTTGCAGCAGCGATCGCCGCCAAACTCGAAGCAGAAACCATCGACGTTACCATGCCGGGAGTAACTCGCCCTCAAGGTAAAGTTCATCCTCTCAACAATACCATCGATCGAGTTTTAGATATTTTTATGGGTTTGGGTTACACCGTAGCCGCAGGGCCGGAAATGGAAACGGATTATTACAATTTTGAAGCCCTCAATTTACCGCCAGATCACCCAGCTCGGGATATGCAAGATACTTTTTATCTTCCTAACGGTAACCTGATGCGGACTCAAACTTCTCCGGTACAAATTCGCTACATGGAATCCCATCAGCCTCCGATTCGGATCGTCGCCCCAGGAAGAGTTTATCGCCGGGATACGGTCGATGCTACCCACTCTGCTGTCTTCCATCAAATCGAAATTTTAGCGATCGACAAGGGGCTTAAATTTACTCATCTCAAAGGTACGATTAAAGCATTTTTAAAGGCTATTTTCGGCAAAGAATTACCGATGGTATTTCGGGCTAGCTACTTTCCTTTTACAGAACCTTCAGCCGAAGTCGATGTCGAGTGGAAAGGGAAATGGCTCGAAGTTATGGGTTGCGGGATGGTCGATCCTAACGTACTTAAAGCAGTAGGTTACGATCCAGAAATATACAGCGGATTTGCTGCTGGGATTGGAGTCGAAAGATTTGCAATGGTTTTACACTCTATTGACGATATTCGTCGTTTGTACAACAGCGATTTGCGTTTTTTGCGCCAATTTTAAGTTATTTTAGAGGAAAATACCAACTTTACTATTTACGTCAATTTTAGATATTAATTAATTTTATTTAATTAATAAAAGCGAGCGGGATGTTGGTAAACTTATCTAGTCATGAATTATGTTAATTTAGTCTAGTTAGATTGTTGCAATTCTTCGCCTTTTGCGACAATTTTTAATAACTTCTTATCGTTATTGTTTCATACTTAGTCTAACTTTAGCTAAATCCCAATTCCATCAATCTACCAACAAGAATTAATCTAATAGGAGAGGATAATATGGCAGATAAAACACACTTAAGTATTCTCAAGAAAGGTGTCAAACAGTGGAATGATTGGAGAAGTAAAAATCCAGATCTAGTTCCCGATCTTAGCGACGCAAATCTAGTTAAAATTAACTTGAGCGGGGCCGATCTTTCGAGAACTAATTTAGTAGGAGCAGATTTGATCGGAGCGCAACTTAAAGAAGCAAATTTGTCTGGAGCGGATTTGACTCAAGCAGACTTGAGCGTAGCTAATTTAATGTGGGCTAATTTAATCGGTGCTAGTTTGGTTGCTGCTAATTTAATGGATGCTAGTTTGGTGCAAGCGGATTTGACTCAAGCAGACTTAACCAGAGCTATTCTTAGAGGAACGAATCTTTCTGGAACGAATCTTGAAAATAGTGTTTTTCAAGCTAGCGATATGATCGGTGCCAATCTCAGTGCAGCTCGAGCTTCTTTTACTAATTTTGATAATGCTATTTTGACCGGTGCTTGTTTGGAAAATTTAGAAATTAACGATGCAACTAGCCTCAACGATGTTAGTTGCGATCACGTCTTTTTAGAAAATAATCGGCAGCAACGCATTCCTCCTACTGGCAGTTTTGCTCTCGGAGAATTCAATAAACTCTTTGAAAAGAATAACGAATAAAATTTATAAGAATGGGAATTATTTGAGATCTTTAATTTTCCCATTCTATTTTAGTTTTAAAGAGCTTTGAAATTGGTTTTTATTATTCTTCTTGTTCTGAAGCGATTTGTTGTTTGACTAAATTTAAAGTCCGTTCGTATCTGTCTCGATCGGGATACAATTCAACTAACTTTTCTAAAGGTTCGATCGCGCCTCGTGCATCTCTCAATTGCAACCGTACTGCTACTAAATTCTCTAAAGTAACATCGTTATTCGGCTCTTTTGTCAAAAGCTGTTGGTAGGAAGTTTGCAATTCTTGATATATTTGCGCTGATTCTTGGTTTGCAGCTATAATTTGTTGCTGAATTTCAGTATTACTCGGCTCTTGTTGTAATTGTTGCCTCAAAAAAAGGTCTAAGCGATTTTGAGCCGCGATTAGCCCTTTTAAAGCTACCGAATTATTTGGTTCTCTTTGCAAAACTAATTGGTAACCTCGGACTTGCTGTCTTAATTGGTCTTCAATCGATAGGGGCGGATTTTCAGCCATATCCCGATCGTGTTGCGAATTTTCAAATAAACCTTGTATGGCAAAAACAGCAGTAGAACCGAAGAAGGCTAAAGTAGAAACTATAATTAAAAACCGTTGTAAAGATTTATTTGGCTTTTTGCGCGGCATAATCTAAAACAAGATTGAGGTAATTTTTAACAATCGCTCGGCCAAAGACAATAACTTTGAGATAAATAGATATTACCCCCGATAAGCCAAAGATCGATCGCCGAGCGAAGTAATTTCAAAGCAAAATTATGACATAGCTTGGATAATGTAATCGAAATAGGGAGCGGCCTCGTTAGCTTCTTCAGCAGTAAGCAAACCCAAAGAAGCATCTTTGAGACAAGTAATAGCAAATGCCATACCCGGTACTGGTACGCCAAGAGAATTGTACATTTCTCTGACTCCAATCAAACCAATTTTTTCGATCGGTTCTTTATCTCCAGCAATTACACCATAAGTTACCAGACGCAAATACCAACCGTAGTCGCGCAAACACTGATTGTATTGACGTTGAGTGTAAGCATTTCCGCCTGGTTTGCGGTACTCTGGAAATTGTTTAAACAACTTCTTGCCAGCTTGTTCGATAATCTTTTTTTCATTTTCCGCCAGAGTTTGAGCGATGCTCATTCTGAGTTCGCCAGTTTTTAAATACTCTTTGATACTTTTGAGTTCTCCACTGCTCGGATAACGAAGTTCGTCGTCTGCTTTGAGAATAACTTGACTTACTATGCTCATAATATCGAAAATTAATCAAATGACATAAAGTAGTTTACCAATCTTCTTTACTATAATTACTCGGTAATCTTTACGTCATCTTTTTCGCAAAATTCTTACAGTTACAAATTACTTAATAATGTTAAGATAACCTAATTATTTAGAAAAAATTAACAAAGTTTCCTCGAACATAAGTTAATTTACAGATCGGGTTGAGAGAAAATTTCTTGCCATTCTTGTGAAGAAAGAGGTTGTCTTACCAGTTCGATATTAAAATAATTGCAAGCCGCTTCTTGTAACGAATCTATTATCGTTTCTGCCGATCGCTTGACTGGAGAAATATTCGGATCGCAATTAAAAACTTGCCGATAAAGCTCTCGATCGACCGACAAAAAAATCGAACCGTGCTGCAAAAAAGCTTTACCTTTTCGCAATTGGGCACTACCAATTAACTTGCGTCCTTCGGAGTCGATCAGATCCGCAGCAGTTGCGATCGCAAAGCAATTAGGATTGCCAATATAACCCCGTTTGGCTTGACCATAATGCAATTGTAAGCCCAAGTTCAGCATTCCATCGATTAAAAACTGACAAATAGTTTTATAAACGCGATCGCGGTTGCCGGGAATATTAGAATTAACTACCATATAAGTCAAATCCCCCTGATGGAGAACGGCTCTACCACCAGTGGGACGGCGCACCAAATCGAGAGGGACTCCCTGGAATGTTAATTTTTCCCAAGTTTGAGGATAGTTTTTTTGGTGGTAGCCAAGGGAAATGGCAGCAGGAGACCAAGTATAAAAGCGCAGAGCGGGGGGATGTTTGCCGAGGCGATGCTGTCGCAACAACCAGCGATCGACCTGCATTTGCACAGTTCCATTTGTTGCCAAGTAAGGAATCAAACGCCAATACTGAGAATCTGCCATTAACTATAAATTTATCCCCCTGCTCCCGACCATCTTAATTAACTCCCCCCAAACTGCTCTTTAAGGGCATCATCGTTGTCGTCAGCTATATTGGCGACTAAAGTTATGGCTCGAGATATTTCTCCTGGAGAAAGTTCGGCTACGGTGCGCTGACACGATACTACTACTTTATTATCGACAATAGCAAAACAAGTTTCAAAAGTTTCAGACCAATTCATTTCTAGTAATTTCCGCATCAATCCTGGTTCGTCCTTAGCCGGTAAATTAAGTATGGTGGCCCAAACTGTTAAGAGATCTTCATCGCTTTCTCCAGTAAGCTGAACGAAAACTTCTACGCTACCATATTGAAATTTCCACAAAAAAGCAGCTTCGCTGTGAGATACCATCGCGCTTTCATTTTGTTCTAAACTAGAAATCACCGTTTCGATAACTTCTTTATGAGAACTGTATTTTTCAATTAATTCGTCGGCGATCGCCTCATCGGTTGACTGATTAGTTTCGATAGTTTCTTGAGTGGGGTTTTCAATAGTCATGATGTTTTTACCTTCGATCGTGTCAAAATCCATCTACAACTCAGTATCTCTTTTCCTTGTTGGAATTGCCAAATATACTTAATTAACGGACAAAAAAAATTTATTCGATCTCTAATTGTTCTTTGCTGTGTTTGAGTCGTTCCCAAAGCTGCTTAATTTCTTGGTAAGCTTCTTCTGTCGTAATTTTACCTGCCGTTTCTAAATTGCAGACGTAGCTGACTTTTTGGGCGAATTCTTGTAAATTAGCGTTAAAAACCAGATTTTTTGGTTTAATTTGGCCGCGATAAGAACTGTGGGGGTATAAAAAACCTTCTCTGTCGCGATCGATTGACTCGCTCATTAATGCCTCCTTAAGATAATCATTTTGCTAGCTCGATTTTGAGTCTGTCAAGTTTATTAAGTTTTGTAGCGATCGCTATTGGCAAAAACTAAGATACAATATCCCAAATTATCAAAGTATGCCATGTCCGGTGCGGAAAAGTTATACGAAGGTAAAGCTAAAATCCTTTATCCAACGGAAAATCCCGATATTCTGCTAACTGTTTTTAAAGATGATGCTACGGCTTTTAACGCCCAAAAAAAAGGCACGATCGCCCGTAAAGGAGAGGTAAACTGTAGCATATCGGCAGCTTTATTTAAATTGCTCGAATCTTTAGGTATTGCTACTCATTATCTAGATCGACCCGAAGCAGATAAAATGCGAGTGCGGGCGGTGAAAATTATTCCGATCGAGGTAGTAGTTAGAAATATTGCGGCTGGCAGTCTTTGCAAACAAACTGGATTGCCTTTGGGACAAGTTTTAGCCACTCCCTTAGTAGAATTTTATTTGAAAAACGATGAATTAGGCGATCCTATCTTGACGCGCGATCGCTTAATGTTATTAAATTTAGTTTCAGAAGAACGGCTTGAAGCGATAACCGCAACTAGTCTCGATATTAATCGACATTTGCAAGGCTTTTTTGACAGTTGCGAAATTACTTTGGTCGATTTTAAATTAGAATTCGGTTTGGACAAGGAAGGTAATTTGCTTTTAGCCGACGAAATTAGTCCCGATACTTGCCGACTTTGGGATAAAAATATTACCGATCCGCAACAAAGAGTGATGGATAAAGACCGCTTTCGTCAGGATTTAGGGGCGATCGAATCGGCTTATCAAGAAGTCAACCAAAGAGTGTTAACTGGAATTGAAAAATTAAAATTGTAAAGCATCTTAACATAAACAGGCGATCGAGAGTATTAAAAGTTACAGAATAATAAATAATAGATAACAAAGGAGTCAAAAAGCTGCTAAATTATTCCTTTATTTGGTGTTGGGAAGTGATAAAAGAACTTAATAAATATCTAGGGTTTTATTTTGTAGTCGGAACTCTAATGGCCGGGGCGATCGCGGGGGTAGCCGAACCAGTCAGAGGGGAAACGAACCAGCAAAAATTAAAAATAGTACAATCCCTAAAATTATCGCCGACGATCGAGATCTTAGCTGCAGAACAGCAAGAAATATCGCAAACAGAAACAGAAGGAGAAACGCCACAACCGACAGCAGAACCCCAGGTATTAGTAGGGGAAGTGTTAGTTATTGGGGAAACAGAAGAGCTAGAAGAAGAATTAATAAATCTAGTTTACAGGACGATCGATACTAGACCGGGAAGAACGACAACGCGATCGCAATTGCAAGAAGATGTTAACGCGGTTTATGCCACCGGAGAATTTGCTAACGTTAGAGTAATCCCTGAAGATACGCCTTTAGGGGTGAGGATTACTTTTGTTGTCGAAGCTAACCCGATTTTTACCAAACTGGAAATCGAAACAACTCCAGCAGGAGAAAAAGAGACTGTAGTACCCGAAGAAGAAATCGAAAAAATCTTTGCAGAAAGTTACGGACAAAGATTAAATTTACGTATTCTGCAAGAAAAGATCAAAGAATTGAATCGCTGGTATGCCGATAACGGTTACGATCTCGCTCAAATAGTCGGCGCGCCGGAAATAGGGGACGATGGAGTTGTAACTTTAATAGTGGCAGAAGGTCTGATTGAAGATGTTACTGTTAGATATTTCGATGAAGAAAACGAAACAGTTGACGGGACTACTCGACCTTTTATTGTTACTCGGGAAGTAAAACTCAAACCAGGAGATATTTTCGATCGCACCACAGCTCAACAAGATTTACAAAGAGTGTTTGGTTTGGGGCTATTTGAAGACGTGCGTTTGTCTTTCTCGCCAGGAGAAGATCCTCGCAAAGTAGTTGTCAATATAGACGTGGTAGAAAGCAATTTTAGAGCGATCAGTGCTGGAGGTGGGATCAGTTCCGATAGCGGCATTTTCGGTTCTGTAAGTGTTTTAACGCAAAATATTGGCGGCAATAACCAGACTTTTAAATTCGATTTTCAGGGTGGGGAAAGACTGTTAGTTTTTGATGCTAGTTTTACCGATCCTTGGATTGGTGGCGATCCTGCTCGCACTTCTTACACTATAAATGCTTTTAGACGCAGGTCGATTTCTTTGGTTTATAGCGGTGAAGGCTATGATGTCAGGACTTTAGATCCGGAGAACATATTATTCTTCCAAGTAGGCGATCGACCTAGGGTAGTGCGTACTGGCGGCGGAATTAGCTTTTTTCGCCCGATAGCCCCCGATCCTTTCACCAAACCAATTTGGAAAACTTCGGCCGGATTTCAATATCAACGGGTTGCAATTATTAATTCCGATGGGGAACTAACTCCTACATCCGCACCATCTGTGTTTGATTCTGGTGCAACCCCACAATTTTTACGGACACAATCTCGCAATTTAGCTTTTAGCAATAGCGGAGAGGACGATTTATTTATCTTTCGGATCGGAGCATCTCGAGATCTGCGTAACGATCCTTTAAATGCAACTAGCGGCTCTTTTTTGAGTTTTTCAAGCGATCAAACCGTACCGATCGGTAGCGGTAGTATTTTATATAATCGTCTGCGCGCTAATTATAGTTTCTACGTTCCGGTGAGAATACTCAGATTTAACGACGGCCCCCAAGCTTTTGCTTTCAACCTTCAAGGGGGTACTATTTTAGGAGATTTACCTCCTTACGAAGCTTTTATTCTCGGTGGTGCTAATTCCGTCAGAGGTTATTCTGAAGGGGCGATCGGTAGCGGTCGTTCTTACTTACAAGGAACTGCTGAATATCGTTTTCCGATCTTTGATGCCAATAGATTTGCTGTTGGTGGGGTCTTATTTCTAGACTACGGGACTAATTTGGGTTCTGAAGTTCCTGGCAATATTACTGGTGCTAGAAGGTTACCAGGAGATGGTTTCGGCTACGGTGTCGGGGTTCGGGTTAACTCTCCTCTGGGGCCGATTAGAGTCGATTATGGTTTTAACGATCGCGGTGGTAGCGAACTTAATTTTGGCATCGGTCAAAGGTTCTAGTTAGAAGAGAAGTACCATGGTACGTCGGTCTAGGTAGGAGGTCTAGGTAGGAGGTCAGGGGTTAAAAACTCGTTACTTAAATAAATCGATCGATGAAGTCAACAACTATTGGGGCTGAGTTTGAATTGGAAGGGGTTGGTCTCCATTCGGGGATCTCGACTAAAGTTAAGGTTAAACCGGCTCGATCGGGGATGGGGCGTTATTTTGTCAGGACGGATCTGAGGGAATATATCCCGATTCCTGCTGCGGTAGAGGCTGTGAGTTTAACTACTCTGTCTACAGAATTGGCGGCTTTTGAGGCTAAAGTTAGGACTGTAGAACACCTTTTAGCGGCTTTGTTTGGCACTGGGGTGGATAACGCTTGCATTGAAATTGACGGCCCCGAAGTACCTTTATTGGACGGATCTGCTCTTAATTGGGTCGAGGCGATCGCTTCTGTGGGGATTGTAGCCGCAGAAACAGATCCTAGCGAAGGAAGTTTATCATCTTCTCAATCTTTGTCCTTAAAAGAGCCTATTTTCGCACGGGAGGGGGATGCTTTTGTCGGGGCTATACCTGCCGATCGTCTCCGTTTTAGTTACGGTATTGATTTCAATTGCAGTGCGATCGGCAATCAATGGCATAGTTTTGAGTTTTCGCCAGATAATTTTACTGCTGAAATTGCTCGGGCGCGGACTTTTGGTTTGGCAGAACAGGTCGAACAGTTACAAAGAGCTGGTTTAATTAAAGGTGGCACTCTAGAAAATGCTCTGGTTGCTAGCGATCGCGGTTGGCTCAATCCTCCTTTACGGTTTTCAAACGAGCCGGTTCGTCATAAACTTTTAGATTTAGTAGGAGATCTCAGTTTATTGGGTGCTTCTTTACCTGTAGCTCATTTTTTGGCTTATAAAGCGAGTCATAAATTACACGTAAACTTAGCAAAAACTATCTCTAATTCAATTGTTAATTCTCGAAAATAATTACTTATGTCCAGCAGTACCGATCTCAATACCGCCGCAAATACTAACAATAGTAAAGAAATCAAACAAATCTTTACCGTCGAAGAAATTCATCAATTATTACCCCATCGCTATCCTTTTGCTTTGGTCGATCGCATTATTGAATTCGTTCCTGGAGAAAAAGCTACAGGGATTAAAAATGTCACTTTTAACGAGCCATATTTTCCCGGACATATCCCCGATCGGCCGATCATGCCTGGGGTAATGATGGTAGAATCAATGGCACAAGTGGGAGGGGTGATTTTAACCCAACTTCCAGGGATGAAAGGCAAGTTTTTTGCTTTTGCTGGGATCGATAAGACTCGTTTTCGTCGTCCGGTTATTCCCGGAGATCGCTTGATAATGACTGTAGAACTTTTATCTTTTAAACGCAACCGCATTGCTAAAATGAGAGGCAAAGGTATGGTTGACGATCTTTTAGTTGTCGAAGCTGAAATGCTATTTTCTGTCTTTGAATGACAAATAATCCCATGCACTAAATGCATGGGAAGAGCGTTCTGCTGAACTAATCTTTTGATGACTAATGACTATTGAAGTCTATACTTTACAAATCTATCCGTAAAAGCCAAATTTAATAACCTATAAAACTGATTAGAAAGCTAATAGAAAAACTAATATGTATTATCGATATCGATCTTATTAGCAAATTATTATTTTTACGAGCTATTCTATTCCTGACTTGAATTTGAAAAGAGCCTGATGCCGACTAATTCACAATCTGCGACAATTCATCCTACTGCTATAATTCATCCTGCCGCACAACTTCATTCTACAGTTGAAGTCGGCCCCTATACTATTATCGGTGAAGGCGTAAAAATAGGCGAAAAAACTAAAATCGGCCCTCACGTAATCATTGAAGGGATAACAGAAATAGGTGCGAACAATCAAATTTTTGCTGGTGCTGTTATTGGTTCGATTCCTCAAGATTTAAAATACCAAGGAGAGCGATCGCTAGTTCAAATTGGCGACCATAATGTAATTCGCGAATACGTTACTATTAACCGCGCTACTGGAGAAAATGAGGCGACAATTGTCGGCAATAATAATTTAATTATGGCTTACGTTCACTTGGCTCATAATTGTATTCTCGCAGACGAAATTATTATGTCTAATAATGTTACTTTAGCGGGTCACGTAATTATCGAATCTCAAGCCATAATTAGCGGTGTTTTAGGAGTGCATCAGTTCGTTCATATTGGCAGCATGGCAATGGTTGGCGGAATGAGTAGAATTAATCGCGATGTTCCTCCTTTTATGTTAGTAGAAGGCAATCCGGCTAAGGTGCGATCGCTCAATTTAGTGGGTCTTAAAAGAAGGGGTTTCAGTTCGGAAGATATGAAAATATTAAAGCAAGCTTTTCGGATTTTATATCGTTCGGAAATATCTTTTACTGAAGCGATCGAGAAACTCTATTCTTTACCTGAAAATGAATATTTAAATCGCTTACAAAAGTTTTTAAAATTATCAGTAAGTTCGGACAGAAGAGGGCCTCTTCCTGGGAAGTAAAATTGCCAAAATAGGGGAAAAGATAAATAATAAAACAGCCAACTATGCGAATTTTTATTAGTACCGGAGAAGTTTCTGGTGACTTGCAAGGAGCGATGTTAATTGAGGCTTTATTGCGTCAAGCTCAATTACAAAACATACAGTTAGAAATTGCGGCTTTAGGTGGCGATCGCATGGCCGCAGCTGGGGCGAATATAATAGCTAATACTACCACGATCGGCTCGGTTGGTATTTTAGAAGCTTTACCATTTGTTTTACCTACTTTAAGAATACAAAATATTGCTAGAAAATACGTAAAAGAAAATCCCCCGGATGTATTAATTTTAATCGATTATGTCACTCCTAATTTATCTTTAGGTAATTATATTCGCAAAAATTATCCAAAAATACCAATATTTTATTATATCGTTCCTCAAGATTGGGCCGTCCCTCAGTTGGGTAACACTAAAGGTATTATTAAAGTCAGCGATCGCTTGTTGGCTATTTTTCAAGCAGAAGCTAATTATTTTAAAGATAAAGGCGCAAATGTTACTTGGGTGGGCCATCCTTTGGTCGATCGGACTCGCAATGCACCGACAAAAAATGAAGCGCGTAGGGCTTTAAATATATCAGAAAATGAAACTATTATTACTCTTTTACCTGCTTCTCGCCAACAAGAAATAAAATATCTGCTTCCTATTATTTGCGAAGCGGCTAAAATTTTGGCAACTAAATTACCTGAAGTTCGTTTTTTAATACCAGTTTCTCTTTCTAAATATCGCAAAGAAATTACAGCAGCAATTAAAAAATATCAGCTTTCAGCTACTATTTTAGAAAACAAATTATACGAGGCGATCGCTGCGGCGGATTTGGCTATTACTAAGTCTGGAACTGTTAATTTAGAAATAGCTTTATTGGACGTTCCTCAAGTAGTTGTTTATCAAGTTGCTCCTTTTACTGCTTGGATCGCTCGCAAGATTTTAAAGTTATCGATTCCTTTTATGTCTCCGGTTAATTTGGTAGTAAATAAATCGATCGTTCCCGAATTATTACAAGAAGAACTGACCTCAGAAAATATAGTCAAAGCAGCTTTAGAATTTTTATTGAATACAGAAAAAAAAGAAATAGTCTCCCAAAATTATCAAGAAATGCGCCAATGTTTGGGAGAATTTGGGGCTTGCGATCGAGCTGCAATTGAAGTTTTAAATTTCAGGTAATATCAATTGAAAAATAACTCCGATCGCCGAGTCGATAAGTAATTTAAATTACCCTCTTAATAAAGCGATAATCCATTTTCTGCCCACTGCTTCGGCCGATGCTGCATTAGGAAAAATACCTCGATATTTAAGGGGCTTTCCGTGGCGATTAATATAAGAAAACTGCCAGCCTATTCCTCGAGTCTGAAACACGATTAAAATCAATTCTTCAATACAAATAATTCGCTCAATTTTTATTGTTAATTCCATTTTAATATTCCTAATATATTTCCTCCTTTTTTAAACTAAAAGTCTCGGTTTGGCATCCGAGACGGTATAATCAATGTTTTTTATTAAAATTTAATAACCTAGCTGGGATCTTGATAACTCCAGGAAATATAATCTGTGGCGATCGGAATATTTTCTGAAGTTTGTTCGATCGCCAGAACTAAAATTAGGTATTTTTCTGGAAATAGGCTACAATACTTAGAATATGAATTAATACAAATTTTTGTATTAAGTTTGATAAATAACTTAAAATTACAAAATAATTAGGATCTTCGATCGATCTATCTAAATATAATTACAGAGAACGATAAAATGAGCGAAAATAAAGCAATTCACGGCATTGCGACGATTGTTGGCGCATTTTCAGGTCTGTTAGCTGCGACAGCATCTCTTTTAACGATTGTCAATGGCGGCCCGACAATTAAGGTAGATTCTTCAGTACAAAATCCGATAATACAAGAGTCTAGCACCGTATCGACAGAAACTCCGACACAAACAGAATCTACAGTAATTCCGACACAAACAGAATCTACAACAACCAATGAAGTCGTAAATGAGACACCATCTTCGGTCAAATTAAACGACAAGATCGATCCACAAGCAGAATTAGAGAAAAAGGAAATAAAGCATCATAACAAACACGATAAAAAAGATCGAGAGGAAGAAGAAGATTGAGATAATTTCAGATCGAAAGATTTTATCGTAAGTCTTGAATTACTTTGCCGTAGTCTAATTTTATAATGCGATCGGCTATTTCAAAATAGCGATCGTCGTGGCTGATAACGAAAACTGTTTTTTTGTTTGCTATTAATTCGGGCAAAAGTTCGCAATAAAAGATATTTTTAAATGTCGGATCTTGGTCTGATGCCCATTCATCAAATAAATATATGGGGCGATCTTCTAGATAAGCGGTAAGCAATGCTAGTCTTTTCCTTTGTCCTTGGGATAAATTGATAGTAGAAAGTTTGCCGTTTTCTATTTTTAATTTTTTTTCTAATTGCAGTTTTTGTAAGTATTTTTCTGCTTTTAGATCGATATTTTTGAAACCTAAAAGGCGATCGAACAGATAAAAGTCGCCAAAGATTACAGAAAAGAGATTGCGATATTCTTCGCGATTTTCGTCGTTTATTTCTTGGTTATCTAAGTATATTTTGCCAGATTCGGGAATATACAAACCAGTAATTAATTTAGCTAGGGTGGATTTTCCACTGCCATTTCCCCCAATTATAAATACTAATTCACCAGCATTAAAAGTTAAATCTATTTCTCCTAAAATAAAATTGCTGTCTTCGGTATCGGTGCGATAAGTATGGGTAACATTTTTAAGTTTTAATTGTTGCCAATCGGAATTTAAATTGTTCGTTTTATTAGCATTTTTTTCGGAATTTTCTGCTAATCCTAATTTCAGTTTATCGATTTTGTCTAAAGCTATTTTTGCTCGACTAATACTGGGAAACATTTCAATAATCACCCCTAGATAATTAGCAAGATAGAGAATAGTTAAAACATAACTAGATAAAATTGCAAGAGAGATATTCTGAAAATTAGGTAAAAGAAATAACAAGCCTCCAATTACAGCAAATAAAATAATTTGTTGCCAACTCACACAAGCAGCAAAAAACCTTTCAGCACTAATCGATTTATCTTTTAAAGCAAGAGTAGTTAAATTTAAATCTTCATTTAAAAAAGCTGCGCGGCGATCGCGATTTAATTTTAATTCTTTAATTCCTTCCGTCAGAGTTTTATAATGCTCGAAAAGCTTATCTTCTCCTTGGCGTACCGTATCTAAAGCAGCAAAAGCCTTAACTTGCAGAAAATAAATGCTAATAATACATAAAAATAATACAGCAAAAAAAATTAATAAAACTTGCCAAGATAATATCCCAAGATAAATCAGACAACCGATAACAATAGTAATATTGCTAAATAAAAAAGGAATAATCAGAATTGTATTCGAGATCGAGTTAATATCTTTGGTTAAAGAAGCCATTAAACTAGGGCCGCCAACCGCTTCTAAATGATGTAAAGACGAAGCAAGAATACGCTTACTTAACATCATTCTCAACCTATAAGAAACACCATTTCCCAAACGAGATAACAATACTTCAGAGAAAAAACGAGTAAAAAATTGCAGCAAACATAAAGCAACAAAAGCAAATGCCAATAAAGATTGCGAAAATTGAGTTTCGCTTAAAGCTAAGTTTACAATAGCGATAAGACTAGCCGCACTACCACCGCTAATTAAACCCATCAGCAAAGAAGCTACCGCGATCGGCCAGGATTCTTTTAACAACAACCAAATCAGATTCATATTTGTATTATTGGATGTAATTACTATATACTACTAAAAATTACAGTAGAAGAGAAAAAATTTCTATAGCTAGCCGTGGCGATCGCTTACAATGCTTGATAATGTGCTAGGACATATGCTGTAGAAAAAAATATCCCGAAACACAACAATTATGCGAACTAACTATTGCGGCGAAATAAGAGCGACACATATAGATGAAACTGTTACCCTATATGGATGGGTGGATCGTCGTCGCGATCATGGAGGAGTTATATTTATCGATTTGCGCGATCGCACTGGTACGGTGCAAATAGTCAGCGATCCTCAGCGTACACCAGAATCCTACGGCGATGCAAATTTTTTACGCAACGAATACGTAATTGAAGTTACCGGGAGAGTCAGCAAACGTCCAGAAGAATCCCTCAACCCGAAAATACCGACAGGAGAAATAGAAATATACGCCGATCGGATTAAATTACTCAATAAAGTCAGCAAACAACAATTACCCTTCCAAGTTTGTACTGAAGAATACGAAACAGTTAGAGAAGAGTTGCGACTCAAGTATAGATATTTAGATCTCAGACGCGATCGCATGAATAAAAACTTGCAGTTGCGACATCAAGTAGTTAAAGCAATGCGTCGCTATTTAGAAGATAGCGAACAATTCATCGAAATAGAAACGCCAATTTTAACGCGATCGACTCCTGAAGGAGCGAGGGATTATTTAGTACCTTCTCGCGTCAACCCTGGTTGCTGGTATGCATTACCCCAGTCACCGCAACTTTTCAAACAATTATTAATGGTATCGGGGTTCGATCGCTACTATCAAATAGCCAGATGTTTCCGAGATGAAGATTTACGCGCTGACAGACAGCCAGAATTTACCCAGTTAGACATGGAAATGAGTTTCATGTCAGAAGAAGAGATCTTACAACTCAACGAAGGTTTAATTTGTCACATTTTTAAAACAGTTAAAAATATCGATCTACCTCGTCCTTTTCCCCGGATTACTTATGCCGAAGCAATGGAAAAATACGGCACCGATCGCCCAGATACGCGCTTTGGTTTAAAATTAGTAGATGTCTCGGAAATAGTAAAAGATTGCGGCTTTAAAGTATTTTCTGGGGCGATAAAAAGCGGCGGCATTGTTAAAGTATTACCGATTCCCAACGGTAACGAAACTATTCCCAATGTTTGGATTAAACCCAAAGGCGAATTATTTAGAGAAGCGACGGCAGCAGGGGCGAAAGGTATTGCTTATTTAAGAGTAAAAGAAGACAACCAAATCGAAACGATCGGGGCAATAAAAGACAACCTCAGCCCCGAACAAATGCAGCAATTAATTGAAAAAACAGGTGCAAAACCAGGTTATTTATTATTATTTGGTGCTGGAGATATACCCACAGTTAATAAATCCCTCGATCGCTTAAGACAAGTAATCGGCGATCGCCTCGGATTAATTGATAAGAACAAAATCAATTTAATTTGGGTGACAGAATTTCCCATGTTTGAATGGAATGCCGATGAAAAGCGTTATGAAGCCCTCCATCACCCCTTTACAGCCCCAAATCCCGAAGATTTAGAAGACTTAAAAACAGCTAGGGCTTTAGCCTACGATTTAGTATATAACGGTGTCGAAATTGGCGGCGGAAGTCTGAGAATTTATCAAAGAAATATTCAAGAAAAAGTCTTTGAAACGATCGGTTTATCCATGGAAGAAGCTAAAAAACAATTCGGTTTTCTGCTCGAAGCTTTTGAATATGGAACTCCACCACACGGAGGTATTGCTTACGGTTTAGATCGAATGGTAATGTTAATAGCTAAAGAGGAATCTATTCGCGAAGTAATGGCATTTCCTAAGACACAACAAGCCAGCAGTTTGTTAACCGATGCTCCTGCTGTTGTAGACGAAAAACAGTTAAAAGAATTGTATCTCGTTTCTACTTACGATCCAGATGAGGATTAGGGTTTGATAAGATCGCCTCTTAGTCTTTTTACTATTCTTGGGGCGATCTTTCTTCTTTTTAGTTAATTATGATTGCGATCGCTTTCTTTTTTCTCTGCTATATCGCAGGCTATTTTTAAAATCAACTTGTATCTATTGTATTCAATATCTAAAGATCGCCAAGATTCTTTGAACCAGAATTTTAATATTATTGCTAAAAAACCTGCTATTAAAAAACAGTCTTTAAATATTGAAAGCCTATTATTTTTAAAATCTTGATAAGAAATGTCAACAAAAAAATAAATTATAACAATTACAATAAAAACACTTTATATTTTAAAAAAATTATCTAAAATATTTATTCTTCTCATATACCACTC
>CAYWIH010000057.1:0-29193 GCA_964458305.1 uncultured bacterium
CAACGGGAAAATAAATAAAAAAAGATCGTGCTGACAAATATATTCAAAAAAACAAATAATAAATGGCAGCCAATTATCAAAGAATTTGAAGCCGTTTTAGGTAAAGATGGGGTAGTAAGGCGCAAAGAAGAACTTTTAACTTACGAATGTGACGGTTTGACCAGCTATCGCCAACGTCCCGCGATCGTGGTTTTACCTAGAACTACCGAACAAGTCGCAGCAGCAGTAAAAATATGCGATCGCCACGATTTACCTTGGGTTGCTAGGGGTGCGGGTACGGGCTTATCTGGGGGTGCTTTACCCGTAGAAGATTGCGTTTTAATCGTTACTGCGAGAATGAAACAGATCCTCGAGATCGATTTAAACAATCAAAGGATTACCGTCCAACCAGGAGTAATTAACAATTGGGTCACCCAAGCAGTTAGCGGGGCCGGATTTTATTACGCTCCCGATCCTTCAAGTCAAATTATATGTTCGATCGGCGGCAACGTAGCGGAAAATTCTGGCGGAGTTCACTGTCTGAAATATGGGGTAACGACTAACCACGTCATGGCTTTAAAAATAGTTACTCCTGACGGTTCTATTGTCGAATTTGGCGGTACAGTTCCAGAAATGCCAGGCTACGATCTGACGGGTTTATTTGTCGGATCTGAAGGTACTTTAGGTATTGCCACAGAAATTACTTTAAGGATACTCAAAACTCCCGAAGAAGTATGCGTGGTGTTAGCGGATTTTACCAGCATAGAAGCGGCTGGCGGGGCTGTAGCGGGTATAATTGCCTCGGGTATAGTTCCGGCTGGAATGGAGATCATGGACAATCTCAGTATTAATGCTGTCGAGGATGTGGTAGCTACTGGTTGTTATCCTCGCGATGCTGGGGCGATTTTGTTGGTAGAATTGGACGGTTTACAAGTAGAAGTAACTAAATATAAAGAACGAGTCGGTGAAATTTGTCGGGAAAATGGGGCGAGAAATGTAACTTCAGCTAGCGACCCCGAAACACGTGCGAAGATGTGGAAAGGACGCAAAGCAGCATTTGCCGCAGCAGGCCATATCAGCCCCGATTATTTCGTCCAGGATGGGGTAATTCCGCGCACTCAGCTAGTAAATGTATTGAGAGAAATTAATGCTTTGAGCGATCGCTACGGCTATCGTATTGCTAACGTTTTTCATGCTGGCGACGGTAACCTTCATCCTCTGATTTTATACGATAATTCCGTACCTGGAGCTTTAGAAACTGTCGAAGAAATTGGCGGAGAGATTCTGAAATTTTGTGTCAAAGCTGGGGGAAGTATTTCTGGAGAACATGGCATTGGGGCGGATAAAAACTGTTTTATGCCCGATATGTTTAGCGAAACGGATCTAGAAACTATGCAATACGTGCGTCAAGTTTTTAATCCTAAAGGTTTGGCAAACCCAGGTAAGTTATTCCCTACTCCTCGCACTTGTGGAGAGTCTGCTAGGGCTACTCAGCAAGGGAAGTTTAAGGATGTAGATCTTTTTTAAATTAAAGTTTAATGCTCGATCGCACTCGATCTAAATGCGATCGAACTTTTTTTAGTTTTATTCTTCCATTAAGAATTTATTCCAATAATCGCGATCGCCTTCTAGATATTTTTCGTAAGTTGAAACAACTTCTTGATAGTCCCGTCTATCTTCAAAAGAAAAATTACTATCTTGAGATCTTAACTCGATAAATTCTTCTGATGCTTTACCAAGAATTTCTAAATCTCGATCGGGCCACTTTACAAGAGTTATATCGTTGTTAAAGTTGCCATCGCCATGATTGACATCAAGTATTTTTTGTAATGCTTCACCTTGTCCTGAAACATTTTTTGCATAGGATTTTGTAACGTTAGCTCGAGCTGTAGTATATATTAAATCTTGCTGCTCTGAAGATAACATTTGCCAGACATCTTTATTAATAATTAGGTAAGTAATTAAAAAAGGTTGATGCCAACTTGGATAATGTAAATATTTCAATCCTAAATTTCCGGGATTTGATTCATTTTTATTTTTAAAGAAAAGATCGAAATCATCTTTTGGCGTTACAAATTCAAAAGCTTGAATGCGATTAGAATTTACCTCATCAAGTATTTTCCCACCAGGTACGGCAGTAATAAAACTAATCTTTTTTTCCGAACCAACAGTACGATCGCAAGCTCGATCTAATACGTCTTGAGCAGGTGGTAAATAGCGAAATTTCCAAGGTTGTTGGCATAAACCCCTTAAACCTATACCTCGCGCTCGATCGGTATCTCCTACGGGTTTCGGAAAATATCCAGATCCTTGTGCTGGCCCGCCAACAATCGGAATTGCAATTATATTTTTGTTACGTCGATCGAGTATTTCTTGAAGTAAATCTAAGCCGCTTTTTTCAGAATTATTGCCATATAAAAAGCCAATAAAGCGATCGAAACTTACGCCAGTAACTGGAATTCCAGAATTATAAATAAAACCCCAAGCAGGGTTAAGACTTCCACCGGAAATATAAGCAGCATCAAATCCAGTTCCATTAACTAATTTACCTCCAGAACTCACTGCTGCAACGATATCGCCGTTAGGAATTTTTGGTCTCGGCGCAATTTTTTTAAAATTTATCTTGTCACTTTGCCCTAGCATTTGTTGCGATATTTGGGAAAGATTTGCTCCATATTCTTCTGCTGGCGGCCCTATAGTTGTTACTCCGCTAAAGCTACGATATTCTATTTCTATACCTTGTGTCGCTTGCGCTCTAGTTGTAGTCAAAAATATTATTGCTAGTAAAGTAATAGTAGCAAGTGCTATTGGTTTGAGTCGAGACAAATTCAACATAATCGATCGATTTTTATTTTTTAATTTTTGTGGATCTTAGTTTTTTGTTTGTTTGCGATCGGGAAATTTGAGAATCTGAGTTGAATTATCTTTCGATGATAAATTCAGATGCTTAGAAACAATTGAGATTAACTTGTTTTTTTCTAAGGGTTTTTCTAAGAAATCACTCAATTCTTTAAAGCTATTTTCGGTTTTGTTAACCATCTGAATATTATTACAAATTCCGATGATGGGAGTTTTTGAATAACAAGCAAGCTTTCTCAGTCTAGATACCATTATTTTTCCAGAGCTAATTGGGGACAAGATTTCGATCAAGATTAAATCAAAAAACTTGTTTGAAGCAATATTATACCCTGAATTTTGATCTGAAGTACTTACAACTTTAAATCCAAAAGATTCAAGAACTTTAGTACAGTAACGTAGATTTTCTTGGTTCTTATCGACTATTAAAATCCATTTTGTTTGTCGCAAATATCTTTGGTTTTTAGGATTGTTTTTTTGAACTTTTAAATAATTTAAAGTTGGATCGCCATTTTTGTTATTAATTTTTTCTGGTAATTGTAAATTTTGATTTTGATTTTGATTTTCATTTGATTTAGATTCTGTTTCTAATTCTTGCTTTTTAATTATATGTTTGAATAAATAATTATTTAGGCTGAAAATAAAAAATAGTATTATTAATCCGATCGCTAAATATATAACCAATCTATAATTTGAATTAGGTAGTAGCTCTTTTTCTGAAATAAGAACCAAAACCCCCCACTCATTATCTAAACGAGTTCCTAAACTAATCCATTTTTGATTAGTTTTTTCAGTAAAAGAAAACTCTCCAATTCTACCTTCGAGAAGATTTTTTACTGGTGGATATTCACTGAAATTTTTTACTTCTTTTGCACTTAAAAAAGCCGAATTAGGATGGACTAACATTTTTCCCATTTCATCGACTACTATAACAGTTCCTGTCGCTCCAAATTGAGTTTCTCCTATTTGTTTCGATAAATTTAATAGATCCGTACAAATTGTTGCAGCACCAAGAATTTTTTTTCCTTCCCTAATTGGCGCACCCACACACAATGCAGCTCTATTATTTGAAAATCCTACTACTGTTTGACGATTAATATTAATCCCTAGCTTAACGCCAGCAAACCAGTCTCTAGTGCTGTAATCTTTAGCCTTATTACTATCGCTTCGAGCTACATTGTAGCCAGTTAAATCTACTGTGTGAGCTAAATATAAATGTTGGTAAGTTCTCACAAAGTTTTCTAAAACTGGTTTTTGTCTGTTGGGATTCATACTAATAATATCGGGCTGTTTAACTAAATTACTTAAAGCCAAACTATTCATTTTATCCCAAGCTTCTACCCTATCGGTTACAGCAGACAATTTAAAATTCAATTCTTCGGCATTTTTTTTCTCTACTAAATCTATTCTATTTTTTTCCATTGCTAGAGCTAATATAGCAATCCCGCAAAAAACACTTATAGCAATCAATCTGTTTTTATCTTTTGTCTTATTTGCTTCTTTCTCTACTTGATTTGAGCTAGATAATTCTCTTATTTTTTTTATAAACGGCATATTCAAAACAATTAAAAATAATTTAGTAAAACTTTTGGCTTTTCTTTGAGTTAAGACCAGACAATTCTAACCCTTGCTCCCTGGAAAAGTACTCTCTGTAAAGTCATAAATAATCATACCAAATAGTAATCTAGATCGATCGAAAAAGATTATTATAAATTAATATAACGAAATTGCCTGCTATAAAAAAAATTTTTGAGAGTTTAAAAATAGTTATCGCGACAGTTAAGATAATAGTTGGTCTAAAAAATAGAAAAGTTACTGACATATACTGTATCCCGAAAACCAGCCGAGTCGATCGAGAAAAATATTCAATTGGTGTATTATTACCCAAAATCGGCCCATTTCCGTTACATTGTGAGTTATGACTCTGTAGAAATCCAATTAGAATAATAGGTTGGTATGCACGTAAGTGAAATTACTCATCCAAATCAGTTGCACGGTCTTTCTATTAGGCAACTAGAAAACATAGCTCGTCAGATCCGAGAAAAACACCTACAAACCGTAGCCACAAGCGGCGGTCATCTCGGGCCAGGATTGGGCGTAGTAGAATTAACCATAGCTCTGTATCAAACTCTCGATCTAGATAGAGATAAAGTAATCTGGGACGTAGGACATCAAGCCTATCCCCACAAAATGCTGACAGGAAGGTATCACGACTTTCATACCCTGCGGCAAAAAGATGGGATTGCTGGATATCTAAAACGATGCGAAAATGAATTCGATTATTTCGGTGCGGGTCACGCTTCGACCAGTATTTCAGCAGGTTTGGGGATGGCACTAGCCAGAGATGCCCGAGGAGAAGACTTTAAAGTTGTCTCTATTATCGGCGATGGTGCTTTAACCGGAGGAATGGCCCTAGAAGCTATCAACCATGCCGGACACCTGCCAAACACCAATTTAATGGTCGTTCTCAACGACAATGATATGTCGATCTCTCCCAACGTGGGAGCAATTTCTCGCTATTTAAACAAAGTACGTCTTTCCGATCCGGTACAATTTCTCTCGGAAAACTTAGAAGAACAGTTTAAAAATCTGCCTTTCTTTGGCGAGTCTTTAACTCCAGAAATGGAAAGAGTTAAAGAAGGAATGAAACGTTTGGCAGTTCCTAAAGTTGGGGCTGTAATAGAAGAATTAGGATTTAAATATTTCGGGCCGATCGACGGTCATAACCTTTCAGAATTAATTACTACCTTCAAACAAGCCCATAAAGTACCCGGGCCGGTTTTGGTTCACGTCGCCACAGTTAAAGGAAAAGGATATCAGATAGCAGAACAAGACCAAGTCGGCTATCACGCCCAAAATCCCTTTAATTTAGCTACTGGTAAGGCAATTCCTTCTAGCAAACCCAAACCCCCCAAATATTCGAAAGTATTCGCCCATACTTTAACTAAATTAGCCGAAAACAATCCCAAAATTATCGGCATCACTGCGGCAATGGCAACGGGTACGGGTTTAGATAAATTGCACGCAAAATTACCGCAACAATATATCGATGTCGGTATTGCCGAACAACACGCCGTTACTCTGGCTGCTGGCTTGGCTTGCGAGGGTATGCGCCCCGTGGCAGCAATTTACTCTACTTTCCTACAAAGAGCTTACGACCAAGTAGTTCACGATGTCGCGATTCAGAATTTACCGGTTTTCTTCTGTCTCGATCGCGCTGGAATTGTTGGGGCTGACGGCCCGACTCATCAAGGAATGTACGATATTGCCTACTTGCGATCGATTCCTAACATGACGATCATGGCCCCGAAAGACGAAGCAGAATTACAAAGAATGGTCGTCACTGGGGTTAATTATACCGACGGGCCGATCGCGATGCGCTATCCTAGAGGGTCTGGTATCGGCGTTCCTCTCATGGAAGAGGGTTGGGAAGCTTTACCTATCGGTAAGGGGGAAATTCTCCGCAATGGGGACGATATTTTATTGATCGGATACGGTTCGATGGTGCAAACTGCTAATCAAGTAGCGGAAATTCTCAGCGAACACGGCCGGGAAGCAACTGTTATTAACGCTCGTTTTGTCAAGCCTTTGGATACTGAGTTGATTTTACCTCTGGCTGAGCGGATCGGTAAAGTGGTTACTTTAGAAGAAGGTTGTTTGATGGGTGGTTTTGGTTCTGCTGTGGCTGAAGCTCTCTTGGATAACGATATTCTCGTTCCTATCAAACGTTTTGGCGTGCCGGATAAGTTGGTAGATCACGCTCAACCTGACGAGTCAAAAGCAGATCTCGGTTTGAGCAGTCCTCAAATTGCCGAAGCAATTATTAGCAAATTTTTCCCAGCAGAAAAACCTTCTGTTGTCAAAAGTTAGTTAGGTTGGATTTTTAGGTGGGTTCGTCCCACCTCTCAATTATTAAAGTTGAATTTTTTTTATTTTTTATCGATAATTAATTATAATATTCAATATTAATATTTATAATTCTAATAACGATTTAATTTTTAGCCCGATCCTGCTCCAATATTTCCGTAGTTAGCAGCAGATCTCAAACAAACCGATCGATCGATGTTAAATAATTTAAATTAATTTTTTTATCATTTAGTTATTCTAAAACTAGAATTATTACAAGTTATCTTTTTCGAGCTATCTATTATTCTTAATAACTATATAGTTCGGTTTTAAGATAAAAAAATAGCGATCGAGGTTACAAAAAAATAAAGTTACCAAGAGTTCGGCATTTGGTTCAAAATATAATTTGGACTAAATACTCATAAATAATTGTAAATTTAACAAATAACGATTTTAGATTTGAGAGCTATTTTTTTTTATGACAACAACAAGCAAGCAGAAAAAAAATATTAAAAACATTTTTTTAGTATTGTGTTTTACCCTCGGTCTGGCAGTATCATTATTATTTTATTGGCACGTAAAATTTAATAAAGATCCGATTAAAGTTGGCGTTCTTCATTCCCAAACCGGAACGATGGCCATTAGCGAAAAACCAGTCATACAATCTACTTTAATGGCGATCGAAGAAATTAACGAACGGGGCGGAATTCTCGGAAAAAAAATTAAACCGATCGTAGTTGACGGACAATCCGATGCCGATGAATTTGCCAGAAAAGCAGAATCTTTGATAAATCAAGAAAAAGTCTCAGTAGTATTTGGTTGTTGGACTTCAGATTGTCGCAAAACCGTCAAGCCAATCTTTGAAGCCAATAATAGTTTGCTAGTTTATCCAGTTCAATACGAAGGACTAGAACAATCTCCGAATATAGTTTATACTGGCGCGGCCCCCAACCAGCAAATTATACCCGCGGTTAAATGGGCTTTTGATAATATCGGTAAGCGATTTTTTTTGGTAGGTTCGGACTATGTTTTTCCCCAAACAGCCAACGCGATTATTAAAGATCAAGTAACCGCTTTACAAGGGGAAATTGTCGGAGAAGAATATATAATTTTAGGCAGCAACGACGTAGGCGATATTGTCGATAAAATAGTGGCAACTCAGCCCGATGCGATTTTAAATACTATTAATGGCGATAGTAATGTAGCCTTTTTTCAAGCATTAAGAAACGCAGGAATTACCCCAGAAAAAATTCCGACAATTTCATTTAGTATTGCCGAAGAAGAATTGCAATATATGAAAGTCAAGGATATGGTCGGAGATTATGCCGCTTGGAACTATTTTCAAAGCATCGAAACGCCAGAAAATCAAAGATTTGTAGCAAAATTTAAAGAAAAATACGGTGTCGATCGAGTCACAAACGATCCGATCGAAGCTGCTTATTTTGGCGTATATTTATGGGCCCAAGCCGTCGAAAAAGCAGGAAATTTAAACCCCGATAATATTCGAGAAAAAGTAAAAGATCGCAGTTTTGGTGCGCCTGAAGGAGTAGTTTATATCGATCCAGAAACCCAACATACTTGGAAATATGTCAGAATAGGTCAAATTAAAGATAACGGTCAATTTGAGATTATTTGGAGTTCTGGCAAACCAATTCGTCCCGTTCCCTATCCAATTTCTCGTTCTAAAGCCGAATGGGAAGACTTTCTGAGGGAGTTGTATTTAGGCTGGAATAAAAAATGGGCCAACGAGGTCAATTAAAATTATGAAAAAATTAATTAAGAAAATTTTACAACCCAACAAACTTTCCAAACAACTCGTCGTTTGGTTTCTCTTAATATCTTTAGTTCCTTTAGCAACGGTAACATCGTTAGTTTATTTTATTTCTAGCACTACCGGAAAAAAAGATAATCTCGATAAATTAGTCGTAATTGCCGACAGCAAAGTTCATCGGATCGAAAGTTATATTAGAGCCAAACAAGATAATGTCGCCGCTCTTTCTCAATTTCCCGACATTGTCGAAGCGATCGATGCTTATCAAAATGCGATCGAAAATTACGGTATAAATTCAGAAGAATACGCCGGAGTCAATCGCCAATTCAAACCATTATTTAAAAACTATTTAGATACCTTGGGATATCAAAATGTTTTTCTATTATCCCGAGGACAAGATCTACTTTTTTCCCTCAAAAAAACAGACTTTAGCGAATATTCAAAAGAAGAAGTAAACTTTAAACATCCAGGAATAGCCAGAGTATTTGACTTGTCTAGAACCTTGATGCAAGTCGAATTATCTAATTACGAATACGATCGCGAAACTAATCAGCCAACTATTTTTATTGCCTCTCCAGTATTTAAAAATAAGCTAATTATTGGAGTAATCATTTTTCAGATCGACAATCGAGAATTATATCGGGTTATTAACGATTATACGGGTTTGGGAGAAACTGGAGAAACGATAATCGGATTGGCAAGAGATAATGAAATAGTTTTTATCGCACCGACTCGACACGATCCCGATGCAGCTTTTCAAAGAGGAATTGCCACGAGCGAAACACAACCAAGCCCGCTTCAAGAAGCAACTAGAGGAATTACTGGTAAAGGAATTTATACCGATTATCGCGGCGAAAAATCTCTAGCAACTTGGAGATATTTACCTTCTTTTAATGCCGGAATTGTCGTTAAGATCGATCGCGACGAAGCAATGGCTTCGGTAATAACTAATAGAAATATTATTATTTTTCTGGGAATAATTACTGTTATTCTCACAATTTTAGCCGCAACTGCAGTAGCAAGATCGATTTCCAATCCGGTAGTTGAATTAACGAAAGTGGCTAAAAATATTGCTGCTGGCGAATGGGATCGCAAGATTAAGATAGCCAGAAAAGACGAAATAGGCGAATTAGCTTTATCTTTTAATAGTATGGCTTTCCAGCTTAAAGAATCTTTTGATAAATTAGAGCAAAGAGTGCGAGAGCGAACGGTAGAATTGAGAAAAGCAGTAGAAGAAGCCAGAGAAGCAGAACAATCTAAAGATCGCTTTTTAGCCAATATAAGTCACGAATTGCGTACGCCTCTCAACAGTATTTTAGGTTACACAAAATTAGTTCAAAGGGAAAGTAAATTAGACCCAAATCAAGAGCATAAATTAGGTATCGTCGAGCAAAGTGGCAATCACTTATTAAGGTTAATAAATGATATTCTCGACCTATCGGAAACTGAAGCCGGTAAAATGCAACTGGAGTTGAGTGAATTTAATTTACAAAGCTTTTTAGATGGCGTAGTTGCCATCGTCAGAATGTGGGCAATAGATAAAGGAGTTATATTTTCTTACCAGCACTATAGTTTGCCAGAAAATATTAAAGCAGATCGAAAAAGATTGCGACAAATATTAATCAATCTGTTAAATAATGCCATAAAATTTAGCGATCGCGGCGATAAAGTAACTTTGAAAGTTAAAAATATTAATTTAGAAGGCCAACATAAAATTCATTTTGAAGTTATCGATAACGGAGTGGGATTGAGTTCCGAAAAATTAGCGAAAATTTTCGATCCTTTCGAGCAAGTTAGGGATGTCGAAGCACTATCTACCGGTACTGGTTTGGGTTTGTCGATTAGCAAACAATTAATAAGATTAATGGGCGGAGATTTACAAGCAGAAAGCGAACCCGATCGCGGATCGCGGTTTTGGTTCGAAATACCCTTACAAGCTGAAACACCCTTGCGATCGCTGAAAAAAGTAGAACAAATCGCCCATAGATCTGCTTTACCCCAGTACGATAATCGGGCCGAAATACAAAAGTTAGAAGCGATCGCCTCTTCTTTAGAACAACACCAACAACTGCTAAAAGTTCCACCATCCCCAAACCACAGCGAGCCAAAAAAAGTATTTCCGCCGCAAATTTATGGTTACAAAGGATACAAGCGCAAAATCTTGATCGTCGACGATAAGCAAGAAAATCGCGATCTTTTAATCGCTATTCTCGAACCTTTAGGTTTTCTGCTCGAAACAGCTAATGACGGTCAACAAATGTTGGATATCGCCTTCGAAATTCGTCCCGATCTGATTTTACTAGATTTATTTATGCCCGTTAAAACTGGCTTTACATCGGCAAAAGAATTGCGAGAAATACCCGAACTTAAAGATATTCCGGTGATTGTTTTATCGGCTAGTTTTGCTGCTGAAGAATGGAGCGAATATCTCAGTTGCGACGCTTTCTTAAATAAACCGATCGATCAAGACCAATTATTAGATCGATTGCAAAAATCTTTAAATCTAGAATGGACTTATAGTTAATGCTGCCCCAACTGCCGCAGCAGGCCCGTGATATCCTAGAGATTGTCGATCGAAAGCAATGTCATGAGCGATATATATCCGGTAATTTGGCAAGACGATCGGGCGATTTTAATCGATCAAACCCGCTTACCAGAAGAATACACAACAGTCTCGATCTCTCGCAGCGAAGATATGGCCGATGCGATTAAAACTATGATCGTCAGGGGCGCGCCGGCGATCGGGGTAGCTGCGGCTTACGGGATGTATTTAGGTGCAAGAGAAATAGATACCGACGATCGCACCTTATTTTTAGAGCAACTAGAAAAAACAGCCCAGAAACTGCGCCAAACTCGTCCGACGGCAGTAAACTTATTTTGGGCGATTTCGCGAATGCTGCAAACAGCTTACGAAACGATCGGCACGGTAGCAGAAATTAAAAATACTTTATTACAAACAGCTCGCAGCATACAAGCAGAAGATTTACAAACCTGTCAGGCGATCGGAGATAACGGCCTCTCTATTTTGCCGCAAAATCCGACTAAATTAAACATTTTGACCCATTGTAATGCTGGCGCGCTGGCTACGGCCGGCTACGGTACGGCACTGGGTGTAATTCGCTCGGCATACAAAGCCGGAAGATTAGCTCGAGTCTATGCTGACGAAACCCGTCCTCGCTTGCAAGGGGCAAAATTAACCGCTTGGGAATGCGTTAAAGAATCGATTCGGGTGACGGTGATTTCCGATAATATGGCGGCTCACTGCATGAAACAAGGTAAAATTGATGCGGTTATTGTCGGGGCCGATCGTATTGCTGCTAACGGCGATACGGCTAACAAAATCGGAACTTATTCTTTAGCAATCGTAGCCGCAGCTCATAACGTTCCCTTTTTCGTCGCTGCACCCCTGTCGACGATCGATTTTGAATTGAGCGAGGGCCGACAAATTCCGATCGAAGAAAGAAATCCATCGGAAGTATATCAAATCGGGCAAACAAAAATTTGTCCTGAAGGAGTAGAATTTTATAATCCTGCTTTTGATGTCACTCCAGCTAAATTAATCGCAGCTATTATTACCGAACGAGGTGCGGTTAAACCCGAGATGTTAAGTCAATATCGCCTTTTTGCGGCTCAAAAAGTTTAAAATTTCTCGAGAGCTAAAATTAAGATGCAACAGTCAAGTTTCAGTAATTTCTACAATAGAGAGAATTGAAACAACTAATACTTATCCTTAAAGTATGAATTATTTAAGCTCTTCTTTCCGCTTGGCTGGTATAGCCGCCCTCGGAATCGGTTTGTTAAGTGCTTGTAGCGATTTACAATCCCTACAAGAGAGATTCGCAGCCGATCCCCAACTGACAGCAAATGATAAGGAAGTAAAATCGGATTCCCCCGCCAAACAAGAAGATCGCCCCGTAGTTAATTTACCAGCAGATTTTCCTGTCGCAATTCCGACAATTCCTCGATCGCAGTTAATTGCAGCCGATGGGGAAGGTAAAACCTTTTGGCAAGCTCGACAGAGCGGCGATCGCATTTTTAATTTTTATCGAGAAGCATTACCGGCTAATGGTTGGGAAATCATCGAGTCTGTCGATCCTCAAACCGAAGGTAATAAAAGTTTAACTGCTAGTCTCGAAGATCTCGAAATTAATATCTCTGTCGAACCCGATCGACCTAACGAACTGACAAGTTTTGCTATTGCATACCATAGAAACGAAAAAATTACAACCCCCCAACCAACCAACGAATTTACAACCACCGATCGGGATAAAACAGAAAATAAACCAGAAAGATCTTCGGGGATCGAGACTAAAAAATCTGCCCCAACATCTTATTCAGATCTAGATAAAACACCAGAACAATTGCGGCCTTACGTTAAAGAAGTAGTTGCTTTAGGTTCGATCGCCGTTTCTGCTGAAGATTATAATCGCGATCGATTGTTTCAACCGAATAAAGCGATTAAGCGACGAGAATTTGCTCGTTGGTTGGTTACAACCAATAATATTATGTATTCTCATCGTCCTTCCCAAGAAATTCGCTTAGCTACGGCAAACAAAGAACCCGTTTTTAAAGATATTCCCGTCTCAGATCCTGATTTTCCCTACATTCAAGGATTAGCTGAAACGGGGATAGTCCCTTCGATTTTAACTGGAGATAGTTCGCAAATTTTATTTCGTCCCGACGCTCCTTTAACTCGAGAAGATCTGATCGCTTGGAAAGTACCTTTAGATATTCGTCGCAGTTTACCTTCTGCTTCGATCGAAGCGATCGAAAAGACTTGGGGGTTTGAAGATACGGCACAAATCGATCCTTTAGCATTGCGATCTTTGTTCGCTGATTTTCAAAATGGTGAAAATTCTAACGTCAGAAGATCTTTTGGCTATACTATTTTATTTCAACCGAATAAAACCGTGACTCGTGCCGAAGCTGCGGCTGCATTCTGGTATTTTGGTTATCAAGGAGATGGCATCTCTGCCGAAGAAGCTTTAAAAATCCTTAATTAATTTAATTTTAAACCGGAATTGAAGTGGGGATCTTAAGGGAATTAGGATCGATCGCTTTTTAATTGTTGGACGTAGATATTAAGCAGGGATTCTGGTGTAATTGGTACGATATTATTGACAAAATCGATTAATTCTAGGGGGGCGATCGGTTTGCTTATAAAGCCGACTGCACCGCACATTTTTGCCCTGACTCGATTTAGCATCGTATCTCGAGATGAAAAAATTACGATCGGAATGTCTTTAAGTTGTCGAGATTTTTGCAGCATTTGACAAAGCTCGTAACCGTCAAAATACGGCATGTTGATATCCATTAAAATTAATTTTGGTTGATGGCGAGCCAGTGCAGTCATAGAAGAACCGGGATCGACAATACTTAAAACTTTATATCCAGCCCATTCTAAGGTTCTTTTAACTTGAACTTGTACTGTTTTGTTATCATCTATACAAGCGATCGCAGTAGAACTTTTAACTATCGCTCCTAACTCTTTTTTAGCCGTTCGAGCGAGGCGATTTTGTTCTAAATGTTCTTCGATATTTTGGGATAAAGGGTTATTTTTTATTTTGACAATTTGGTGGCAACTCTGACTTTTTTCTGGCCTAGAGTACTCTTTTAATGGTATCTTCTCATTTTTTTCTAAGTTTTTTGTGCGATCTTCGGTGGTTTTTTTCGATATTTCAGAGCGATCGTTATCGGCAAATTTTGGTAATTTTCGCAGGCGATCGATTGAATGCCAAAATTCATCGTCACCAATATATTTACCAACTTTAGCGTTTGGATTTAGCCTTCTTTTACAAGTCGGACATTTTAAATTTAGTTCGGCAAAAAATTGATGGAAATATCGATCGTAATCGAGCCGAATTTCGTTTAAAACTCCTGTAGTTTCCATTACTTGTTTTAATGCTAAGACAATTGGCTGTCGAGACGGAGTCCTTGTCAAGCGATTTTCTCCCGCAATCATCTCGTTGTGGCAAGTTTTCCAAAGCTTATAAAATTTATCTTTAACGATTTGCTTGTGTCTTTGAGATAGTAATTGCAAATCATTCAGGTTATGAGGATGGCGAGATCTATCATACATATTATCTTTTACAGGAGCGATTTTTTCGAGGATCTGGGCTATCTTAAAAATGAATGGAGACCGACTATACTTAATTTTTGGGTTAGTAGGGAATTAATTTAGTTGATTTTTAAATTGATATTTTTAACTTTTCTCCTGACGATCGAGGCTCAAACCTAGTAGCAATATTTTCTCAGATTTTGGTACAAGAAATAACAGTTTTTGCTTGTCCTTTGCTGCGAGCTGTGAGATAAATTTAGCTAATCTCTTCGTCAATTATTTTTTATCTTTTTCAGTATAAATTATATCTAAAAAGACTATGCTGTTACCTCTTTTTTAGTGTACGATGCGATCGCCACTATCGTCCCTTCTCGATCTAAAACCTTAACATTTCCCTACAGTTCCATCGGCCAAATAGTTGCGTAACTTATAGTTTTTTGTTGGTCTGTTTAGAAAGATCTAATCTTTGACTGGTTCTCATTTAACTAAATAACTATAATTTTCTTTAGTTTATTTTAATAATTTTCTCTTTAGCTCAGTTTTAAAATCGATCGGTAGGGAACTTTTTTTATTAATGAAGATTTTAAAAGAGTAAGTAAAATTAAAGATGCCAGAGGGTGGAGGTTACAAATAACAGGCTTTTTGTTTTTTTTATTATTAAATAAATTACTATATATTTCGCTATTTTCGAAAATTGGTATTAATTAATTCGATTCGAATTTTACTCGAGTCAAAATATTTGTTGTTGTCTTAAATTTGACAATTTTACATTTTCAAAATCGATCTAAAAATTTTCAGATCGATCGAATTGGAAAAACCAGTTTTTTTGCCGATATATTTCCCAAAAATCCGATCGATCTTATTAAAAATTAATCAATCAACAGTGATTTGTTCGGATAAATAGACATCTTGAATTTGATGAAATAGCTTAATCCCTTCTTCGAGCGGACGTTGAAAAGTTTTGCGTCCAGAAATCAAGCCGCAACCTCCAGCCCTTTTATTAATTACAGCAGTACGCACCGCTTCAGCAAAATCATTTTTACCAGACGCACCACCAGAATTAATCAAACCCGCACGACCAGCATAGCAGTTAAGGACTTGATAGCGGGTGAGATCTATGGGATGATCTGTAGTTAATTCGCTATAAACTCGATCGTCGGTGCGACCGTATTTTTCTCCAGTTGCTTTTGCTACTGCATTGTAACCATTGTTGCACTGGGGTAATTTTTGTTTGATAATATCGGCTTCGATCGTCACTCCTAAATGGTTAGCTTGTCCGGTAAGATCGGCGGCGAGGTGATAATCTTTATCTTGTTTGAAGGTATTATTTCGCAAATAACACCATAAAATAGTTGCCATTCCCAACTCGTGCGCTCGAGAGAATGCTTGGCTGACTTCTTGAATTTGACGGGTAGATTCTTCAGAGCCAAAATATATTGTAGCACCGACTGCGATCGCCCCTAAATCCCAAGCTTGCTCGACGCTAGCAAACATAATTTGGTCGTATCTATTGGGATAGGTAAGCATTTCGCTGTGATTTAATTTGACGATAAAAGGGATGCGATGGGCGTATTTTCGCGACATCATACCCAATACCCCCAAAGTCGTCGCAACTGCGTTACAACCGCCCTCGATCGCCAGTTTAAGGATGTTTTCTGGATCGAAGTAAATTGGGTTTGGTGCGAAGGATGCTGCCGCAGAATGCTCTATTCCTTGGTCTACTGGCAAAATAGATAAGTATCCTGTATTTGCTAAACGTCCTGTAGAATATAGCTGTTGTAAACTGCGTAATACTTGCGGGGAGCGATCGCTACTGCTGAATATTCGCTCTACCCAATCGGGCCCGGGTATATTTAAGAGATTTTTATCAATTTTTGGTCTATATTTTAGCAAACTTTCGGCTTCGTCCCCTAATAGGGATTCGATCGACTCGGGTTTCGATACAACTGTTGTCATATATTTTCTGCTCAAATCGACTGTACTGCGGTGCGCCTAGTTATTTTCAAGTTAGATCGCCCCAACTTTTTCAGGCTAAACCAACATTTTATAAATTGCATCCCTCTTAAGGCTTGCTATTGTTATTATGACGTACCCGCGACTTTCGATTACATCTTAGTCGGGGTTTACTCTTTCAATTAGACTGCCTTCTATTTTCAGGTTTCACCCTATCGTTGTTGGTCTTATTGCCTATCCGCAGGTTTTACTCACCAAAGTGGTACTAACTGGCGTACAGCATATGCTATACCGAGGCTGCATTCCCTCCGCCCGAAGGAATATATATTTTTTTGGTTACGAAACTGTTTTTCTACTCTACAAAGCTACGATATTCACTTTGCCAATTTCGATTATTTTCTAATAGAAAATAGCAGCATCTAGCCTTTATACATCGGAGTGTTCGCCTGCTGCGGCTACATCACTTTATTTCCGTTTTTTCTTGATATTATTATACATAATCAGTTCTTTTTTAGCAAGATTATTGACTCGCTCTCATCCCCTAATTTCGTTCCACTTATTAGGGGACTTCCCACTCAAGGGTTAAATCTGCCATAAATACCTATAGCAAATTGCTGCGACGAGCGAAAAAAATACACTAATCGTAATAAAGTTATCGATATACCAAGAACTAACACCTCTTTTTTTTGCTTATTTTATCTATTTTGAGCTTTGTTATTACTAAATTTTAGTAACAATAGAGAGGCGGCGATCGCGGGTAAAATTAAAGAAAATATATTGGACAAACCTGCTTCGATGTTAATTATTTGACTGGCGAATACGGTTGCTGCATAGCTATATATGCCCCATTTTTTCATTTTCCACAAGCCAATACAACAAATTAATCCAGCCAGGTTAAAAAAGATACTAAATGTAATAAAATTGCGAACGTACCAAGAACTGACACCTTCTTTTTCTAAAACTTTGATAATAAATTCGTATTGAAACAGACCGAAAATAATTGATAAAGTTCCGACAATAATTCCGATGAAACCTATCGTGCAAATTATTTTCAGATAAAGAGGACGTTGGCGATCGTTCATTTTTACTTAATTAATAATATAAAAACTATAAAGCATAATAATTTAAAATTGTCTGCTGCCATTGATACCAAATTTCCTTCATATCGCCGCCACAAATAGCACATTGACATTTTGTTTTGCGATCGCTGTTATCTATTAAATCAGAATTTTCATCTTCTCCATCTTTAAGTTTTAATTCCCGCTTAATATCTTTTAATACTCCTCCGTAATGTACCAACCTTCTTCGGTATAATGCAGCTTGTAGCTTTTCTACTATATTTGCTGTTTCTTGGGGAGATCTTCTTAACCAAGCATGGCCTTTAATATGTTTGTCGATCGCTTTAGACTGTTTCGATAGTCTTTCTAATTCTTTTCTTGGCATACTCCAATCTTTGACAGCATATTTACTTAATTCTGCAAATGCTAGTAAAAGCGGATCTATGCCTTCATAACCCTTTTCGTTGGGTTTAAGCATTCTAACATCTACTTGAGTTATTTCTGGCTGTTTGGTGACTTCTTGCCACATTTCCAGCCAGCGATCGCGCTTGATGTAATATCTGCTGGTAAAATAACTTTGTCTTACTACTAGGGCTGCGTGAATGTGAGGATGCCAATCGTCTCTTTTATGGTTGTATGTTATTTCTAGGGTTCTTATATATCCTTTAATTGCACGTTTTGGCTGAGTTCTCATCATCAATCTATGCCAGCTTTCGAGGATATGGGTAATAGTATTTGAAAGTTCTTCTAGGGGTACGTTGGGTACTGTTAATGTCAAAAAGATGAATTTGTATTTAGGATCTCGATTTAATAATTCGTGTCCTAATTGTATTGATATTGCGAATTGTTTTGCCGATCTCCTTTGTTGACATTGCGGACACAATCTGTCTCGACAAAAGTTTCCTGCTTTTAATTTTTTTGGATGTTCTCTGTCATTTTTACATTCCAAAAATTGTAAGTATGTAGCGCATTTTTTTACTCTTTCTGCTCTTTTTTTTTGTCCTAATTCTTCGTAAACTTCCCCTAAATATTTACTTATTTGTTTCCATACATTCCATAATTTTTTACCGTCTGATAAAACTAATCCTATTTTTTTCCCAGATAACACCATTTATTTTGTTCTTCTTTCTTTTCGGTGTTATTTACCTTACCATATTTCTTTCTTTTCAATTATTTGTTTTTTATCAAGCTAAGTTTGTTTCTCCTGCTTATTTCTTATTGCTTTTGGGCTGCGCCCTTTTCTTATGAGCATTGGCACTTCGTGCCACAAATATTGGAATACAACTTGACTTTCTTTTTCCTGCTTATTTCTTATTGCCTTTGGGCTTCGCCCTTCTTCTAATGACCATTGGCACGAATTGCCATAAATATTGGAATATAACTTGACTTTGTTTATTCTGCTTATTTCTTATTGCTTTTGGGCTGCGCACTTTTCTTATGAGCATTGGCACTTCGTGCCTGAATTGTGACATTCAATAATACTAAATTATGAACGATCTTTCTACTATTTTTGAGATAATCACTCACGGTATTCAGATTTACAAATTCTTGAAATCCACTAAATTATTTCAATCTTCTAAAAGACGTTTTAAGAAGAAGAGACGTTTTAAAAAGAAGAGACGTTCTAGATCTTTAAGACGTTCTCGTCGCAAATAATTTATAGATCCCTGCAGTACAAAAATATTGTAGGGATTTTCCTGATTATACTCGATTTCTTTTACTTAATCCCCTTGAGAACCCTTTTTTGCTCCTGTAACTTGTCTATCAATTAGTGACGTTACCTATTTAACCTTCGACGGGTTTTTTAGACCTTTTAGTTGTTGCTGTTTTTGTATTTTTGTTAAGTTTTTAGCCTGAATTAAGACTCCAAAACCTCCCAAACCCGAAGGATCGATTAATTGGTGTAAAGCATCGCGACGATTTAATAATTCCGTGATATTATATTTACCGCTAGAAAGATCCGCAATCCGATCGCCCAATCCTAAAGCCATTAAAAATAGACTTTGTTTGGTAAATTCGATCGTTTCTAAACCCCATAAAGATCCTTTATTTTGTAATGCGGTAAAATCGACATGAGCGGTAATATCTTGCATTCCGATGTTACTGTAAGGATTGTTATGACGGCGATGTTGATAGTAACATTGTAAAGTGCCGCTACTGCGTTGAGGATGGTAATATTTTGTGGCAGAATAGCCGTAATCTATTGCGATCGAATATCCTTGTTTTAATTTTTTTGCTACTGTTTCGATCCAGTTTAAAGCGGCTAAATTTACTTCGGTACGATAGCCATTGGGATAGAGTTTTGGATTAAAATCTATTTCAACTAATTGAAAATATTCTTTGATTTTTGGGGTAGAAAGTTCGCCAATAATTTCTTTAAAATATTCTCCGTCTTTGGTTAAATAAATTTCTTTAATTTCTTCTCCTGCAATTGTAATTAGATGTACCGGAAAAGCATCGACTAATTCGTTAGAAAAACAACAACCAACTAGAGAATTATCTTCTATTTCTTCCCAATTTTTCCAAGATATTTTTATATTGCGATCGAGCCAGTTTTGTAATTGTTTTTGTTGGGCTTTAATTAATCCGGGCGATCGCTCGACGATCGTGTATTCTAATACTTGTAATAAATCTGGTTCTTGCTGTTGAAAATAGTTTAAGATATCTGCTGCTAATATACCTTCTCCAGCACCCATTTCAACTAACATAAATGGATTGGGTTTTTCTAAAATGAGCCAAATATCTCTCAATTGTTCGGCTAATAATTCGCCATAGTCTGCACCTAAATAGGGGGAAGTATAAAAGTCTTTACCAGCAGAACCAATTTTAACATTGCCGGAACTATAATAACCGTATTGGGGATGATATAGAGCTAAGCCCATATATTCGGCGAAAGTAATTCTTTTTTTTGGGGCTGTTTCAATTGCTTCGACAATAATTTTGAAAAGTAAATTACTCATTATATTTTTAGTTATTTTGCTCTATATTTTGCTGAAAATTAGGAGAATTAAATATTCGGTTTCCTAGATATAAAAATAGGATAGTTCCTAGGGAAAGCGTAAATATCAAATTAATTGTGAATAAGTTTAAATTGTGAAGCGAACTATTTGCTTCGATCGCTTGTTTGTTATTATCTGAATTTGCTAAAGATCGATCGACTTTTTGAGCTAATTCTCGCTCTACCCAATCGAGATTAAAAATTTCTCGATAAATCGAATTGCTAACAAATAATTTTCCTGCGTCTAAATTTACCAATCCTAATTGTAATAATTCCTGTCGATCGGTACTAAAATCTGCTAATAATCCAGGTTCGATTAAAACTTGACGATATAATTTTAATAACTTCAATTCCCCATTATCATCCGGTTTTATAAGTCGATCGCCCAGGGATATTAAATGAGATGATGCCGAGTTTTTTTCCCATTCGCTTGTCAGTCGATCTTTAATAATTTTACTTACTTTTTCTTTTTCTTCTCCAAGAAGAATATTTTCAGAAAATTGCCAGACCAAATTACAGATAATTTTAGTTAAATATAAATCCTTATTTGTCCGTAATAAAATTTCTTCTAAAACTCGATCGGGATTTTCGCATTTAGCTGCCAATCTAGATAAAATTAATTGATAAGGCGATAAATCTGTTAATTTTTCCTCAATCCAAACTTCGTTAAAAACAGATTCATAAATAGAATTACGAACTCTTAAAAATCCATCCTCTAAAACTACTAACTCTAAAGCTAATAACTCCTGTTGTTCTTCAGAATTATTAAAAAGCAGTTTTTTTTCTCGCCAAATTTTTTGATATTCTTTTAACAACCAAAAAGGTTCGACATTAGGATTATTTAGCAAACAAAGAGCGATATCTCTTAAAGATGATAATTCAGAGATATTTTCCCATCGAGGGACGATCGCCGATTCAATAAATGCTTCTAACCAATCTAACTCTTGCTGTCGATCGATAGTAATATTTGTCGGGCTGTACTCTTTATCTAAATAACGCTTTAATATTAAATTGAGTATGCTTTGCGTTAAATTTGGGTCTCCTCCCGTCTTTTGCCAAACTTCTTGTATTATCGAAGTAGGAACGTACTTTTGCACTTGCATCAGTAAAGCGGGAGAAAAACCTGATAAATCGGCTTGTCTGAGATTTTCAGTTCGATCGAATTCTTTGCTCATAGATATAGAGAGCAACATCTAAAATTGATGTTTCAGAATATAACATACCCCCAGACGATCGCGCTGTCAAATCGATTAAATTATTAAGCATTTAAAATCGTTTCAAACCAAGCTTCAAAGCGATCGCCCAAAGCAGGTAAAGAATATTCCGCTTCAGCTTGTTGACGACAAGCAGATCGATCGATCTTATCGATTTTCTCGATCGCTTCTACCAAACCTACCACACTATCCGGTTCGACCAAAAATCCAGTTTTCCCATCTCTAACTATTTCTGCCGGGCCGCCGCGATGATAAGATATTACCGGAACGCCACAAGCCAGACTTTCGATCGCTACGTTGCCAAATGCTTCGATCCAGCGTGGAGTCATTAACAAAGCGCGACATTGACCTAATTCTTGTTGCAGTTGGCTGGTAGATAAAAAACCACCATATTCAAAAGGAGCGTCGGGAAAATCAGCCTGTATTTTCTGCCAGTATGCTTCGTCTTGAATTTTACCAAAAATTTTCAAAGGGATGCCGGTAATTTTAGCCGCTTCTACAGCATCTTCGAGGGCTTTTTCTGGGGCTATTCTCCCCAACCAGACTAAACTATCCCCCGGGCTAGAAACAAAGCTATATAACGATAAATCTACGGCACTGCTCAAAATTTTACAAGCGTTCGCGAAAGGAAAAGTTTCCGCTTGGGATTTAGTATATACTCCGATCGAACCAGGAAAGCGATCGGCTACTTGCTGCATTATCGAATCCAATGCTTCGGAAAGAGAACCCATACTGATAAAATGAGCTATGGGACGATCGAAAAATGGTGTCAAATAAAAAGGCAACCAATCAAAACCAAAATTTACGATTAAATCCCACTGCGATCGAACCGATCGAGCGTATTCCCACATATTCCCTAAAACAGAATTTTCTGGCATAGTTATAGGTACGTCTCGAGTTTGAGTTTGTGCCGGAATTTGAAAATTTCCAGCAATTTCAATAATGGGAATATCTGGCAGTATTGACTTCGCTGGAGCGACTACTTTAACTTCATGTCCTCTTCGGATCAGTTCTCGGGCAATATTCTGCAAAGATAATTCTACACCACCACCGATACCCGAACCTAGGGGGGCGACTGGAGTAGAAATAAATAGCAATTTAGACATCAAATTCGTTTTTTCTAGACATTCGATTATTATCTGATTCTTCTTGGGATAAATTTTTATAACTTTGTAATTTATTTAACTGTTTTAATGACCTTACTAGTGAATCTCTGACTTCTCGATCTCGATCGTCTCGGAGATAAGATAATTCTCGAGTCATTGCCAAGATTAATTCATAAACTTTCTTCACTTCACCAATGGCATTTTTACCCACTTGGGAATTACGATCTTCTAAAGAGATTTGTAAAGCTCGATCGATCGGTTTGAGAGCGCGAGTTACAATATTTGCAATTGCCGTTAAAATTAAACTTCGCTCCCAAGGATCGGCTTCGATCGCTAATTTTAATAAAGGTTCGATCGCTGTGGAATCGGATCGCTGGGCTAGTTCCCAAATTATTTTAGCTCTTTCTTTTGTTTGAGAGCGATTTAAATTTTCAATCGATTCTGCGATCGGATCTATTTTTGCTAAAAAATGAATTGGATCGGGATCTTCTTGAATTAAGCTCGATCGATTTTTATTTAAATAATCAGGATTATTTTCGAGATTTTGTTTTGCTTTTAATTCTGTTTTTATATTCGATTCGAACTCGATATTTTTGCGAACGATCCAGAACAGAAAGACTAAAAGTATGCTAATTAATAATAACAATACGAGCCAATCGGGAACAACAATAATAACCCCTTGCTTAACCCGATAATTATCTTTCCCTCTCAGTTCGATCTCAGGGTTTGAAACTATTATATTTTGTCTTGCCAAAACGCGATCGATACTTTTATTAGAATATTTGGCACTAAATTCCCCATAATTAAAACCAGTTGCCGCCAAGATTAAAACTAAAGAATAGAACATAATATTAATCCCAGCGATCTCATATATTTATACTTCGAAGCGAGCCGATTTTTGCATTTATTTTCACAAGATATAAGGAAATCTAAGTTTAACCGAGATCGCCACTTTGAAGATGGATTAGACCGATCGTAAAATGAATTCTTTGGCGTTTCGTCCCTCGGTCTTTAATCATATATTCCTATTTTATAAAATAACGTTTCTGTTTAATTTTTTTTATTTTATTAAAGGAGACAAAATGAATCGAAAGAGTATAAACAGAACCCAAAAACTTTAGATCCGAGCGAAAATTAAACCCTAAAAGGAATAACTTTTATGAAATCCGCTTTTGACTTCTTGGTTTTTGAGAGTTTAAGGTTTTAGCTTATTTTTAACTTTAACAGGAGGTTTTTCTGCTGTCAGGCCTTGTAATTGGGTCGAGATAGAAGGAATATTATCCCGATTGTAGTTTTCATTATTAAGTTTGGCGTAAAAATAGAAAACTTCGATCCTTTCTTTGCAAAACTTTAACTGAGCGTCAATGCGATCGCGCTGATTGATTAAATAAATACTGACTATAGTCAAACTAACCCCAACCCATTGAATAACAGAAAGAAACTCAGATAAAAATATACTGCCAAAAGTCAAAGCAAATACCGGAGTCAAGAAAGTCAGAGAACTGAGACTAGTGAGGCTACCAGAAGAAGCTAAATAAAAGAATATACCATAAGCGATCGCGCCGCCAAAAACAGTAGTGTAACCCAACTCCAGCCAACCATTCAAACTAATATCTTGCCATTGTTGAGACTCAACCATTCCCGAAGCCAAAAACAAGAAAAATCCGGCAATTATCATATGCCAACCAGTAGCGACGATCGGATCGACATAGCGACAAACATAACGAATAATAATAGTTCCCACCGCCATAGACAAAGCAGCCAGCAACATCAACAACTCGCCACTATTAAACAAATGCTGCCAACTATTAGGCGTAGTAAAAATTCCTTCTTTAAATAAATCTAAAAGCCACTCGTCAGGCAGGCTAATCAAGCTCAATCCTACCATACCCACACTCAGACCCAACCAACCCCACAAGCCGATCGTTTCCGCAAACAACCAACTAGAAAGTATTGCCACAGCTAGAGGTTGAGAATCTATGATTGCCGATCCCAAACCCGCATCCGTTCTCTGCAAACCTTCAGCTAAAAAGCCCTGAAACATTATCCCATCAACCAGGGCAAAAAAACCGATCCACGACCAAGCCAACCAACCCCGAGGCTGCGATCGCCCTAAAAACATTGCCGTTAATAATATCAATATTCCGGCCGGCAGCAAACGAACTCCCGCCACAAATAGAGGGGTAGTATGGGGGATAACTCCTTTCATAGCTACCATTGCCGTACCCCAGAAAAAAAAGGGCATAATCGGCAAGGCTATTGATATAATGGCTTTTCTAAGGTTTAATTCCATGGCGAGGGGCTGAGATTTTTAAATAATAGCGAGATTGTTTAAAGTATTTTAAACGATTGCAGTTAATTATAAATTTTTGCGAATCAAACTATAAATAAATACTAACCCAGGGTGTCGCTCGCAGAATAAATTAAAGATTTCGAATCGCCTTCTGCTCGACCCTTGAGATATAACCAATACTGTATAAAATTCTCAAAGAGCTGTAAAAAAAGTTATGATATGGCCTTTCAAACCGAACACAACCAAGCAAATAGCCCGCATCGAAATTACCGGGCCGATCGCCTCGGACACTCGTAAAAGAGTCCTCAAAGCTATAAAAACGATCGAAGAAAAAAAATTTCCCGTTTTATTGTTGCGGATCGACTCTCCTGGAGGTACGGTAGGAGACTCACAAGAAATTTACTATGCCCTGAAGCGTTTGCGAGAAAAAGTGAAAGTAATCGCAAGTTTTGGCAATATTTCCGCATCTGGGGGCGTATATATCGGCATGGGGGCAGAAAAAATCGTCGCCAATCCCGGCACGATTACTGGTAGCATTGGAGTGATTTTACGAGGCAACAATCTCGAGCGACTTTTAGATAAAGTTGGCGTGTCTTTTCAAACGATCAAATCCGGCCCGTATAAAGATATTCTGGCCTTTGACCGTCAGTTGACTCCTGAAGAAGAAAATATACTTCAGGAACTGATCGATACTAGCTATCAACAGTTCGTTAAAACTATAGCCGATGCTCGTTCGATAGAAGAGGAAACAGTGAAAAGCTTTGCTGACGGCCGGATTTTTACCGGAGAACAAGCTCTAGAATTGGGGGTAGTCGATCGCCTGGGAACTGAAGAAGATGCCCGTCGTTGGGCTGCTGAATTAGCAGGACTTGACCCAGAGAAAACAGAATGTCACACTATCGAAGAACCCAAATCTTTGATTAGCCGAATTTTACCCGGTAGAAATCAAAGCTTATCTCAGCTAAAAATAGCCGTAAATTGGCTGGAGTTCGAACTGGCTACTAACGGCCAACCTTTATGGCTGTATCGACCATAAACTAAGCTTTTAAACATCGATTGGCGGAGGAATTTGCAGTGGGGTGGAAAGTGCGAGCAATTCGGGGTGCTACAACTGCTACGGACAATACAAGAGAAGCAATAACAGAAGCAGTTACCGAACTACTCGATCGATTGGAACAGCACAATCAACTCGATCCTGAAGAAATAATTAGCGTAGTCTTTACAACTACTAAAGATCTCGATGCAATTTTTCCTGCCGCGATCGCCAGACACCGGCCTTTTTGGGATAATATTGCCCTCTTGGACGTTCAGCAAATGCACGTAGAAAACGACCTAGAACGCTGTATCCGAGTCTTAATTCATTTAAACGTACCTAGCCCCGATCTTAAGCTGACTAACGTCTATTTGCGCCACGCAGAGAATTTACGGCCGGATTGGAGTTTGAGTTCTAGTTCGAGTCATAGTTCTTAACTATTTTGGCGATCGCCTAGCCCAATAAAGGAAAAAGTTGTTGAACCAAACCTTTGATCGATAAAAAAAGAATCCCTTTTTTTGCCTCTTGAGAAGCTAAAACCAATAAAATTATTTCCTCGGTGCAACCAACCAAAATACTGTAGCCTTTACTGCCTTCTACCAAAATGCGATCGACCGTACCGCGAGATAAGTCTCTGGCAATGCGATCGCCCATAGATAACATTGCTGCCGACATAGCCGAAGTTCTTTCTTCATCGAGGCTAGTAGGAATGACAGAACTGATCGGTAAGCCATCCGAACTAACTAATAATGCCCCTTGTACGTCGGGAGTTTGCCGAACAAAATTTTCTAAGGTATTGGTAATGGCAGCAGCTTGGATCATGAACAATTCCTGATAAATATTTTTTTATTATTTAAATTTTGAGTATAATTGCCTATTTAACGGGCAGCAGTTAACTTTAACAAATGTTCTAATAAAGTCAGAAGACATCTAGCTACAGAACTCGAAGAAAGAGCGTTTACTTCTATTATTGGCGGGCGATCTTTTTGCTCTAACAAACCCAAGGCCAAACAAATATCGTCAATTTCCCAAGCATCTTCGCAATCAGTATGAGTAATACCAACAATCATCGGAGCTTGTATCCTTTCTTTGATAAAATTTAATATCTGTCTGGCATTATAAAAATCTTGAGGACGATGAGCGGCGACTAAAAGAATATAACCATGTACCCCTCTGATCAAAATTTCCCACATAAAATCAAAGCGAGCTTGTCCGGGAGCACCATGAAGGTAAAGCACTTTGCCAGATTTTAAAGTTAATTTACCGTAATCCATCGCCACGGTAGTATTCTGTTTGAGGGTAGCAGTTTCGTCTGTAGCGCGGCGATCGGTATCGACCACTTCTACTTCTGAGATCGATCGAATAAAGGTGGTTTTGCCAGCTCCAACGGGGCCGACAATGACTATTTTTAGTTTCTCCATTAGAGTTTTTGTCGCAGAAAATTGACGAAATTTTGTATTAAGGAAGCGTTGGTGGTTGGTTGTCGATCTAGTTGTCTGTTGCCGTTGCCCGAGGCTACTGTTGCCGCAGCAACGGAGGTCATCGGTCGTATTTGAACCATACTGGGCTTCAGACTGGCTTGAGGCACTTCTTCGACTAATCCAGCCATCATGAGCCGAAAAGCAGCTCTTTTTACTGCGGCCAGATCTGAATTGTGTAACATTTTGGCCATATCTTTAATCGAAGTTATGCTATCTGAATATTTCCACAGTTCTTGCTCTAAAGAAACCAGTCGATATTGAGATTTTGGGGTCAATTTTTGCAAACCGGAACTATTATCGGGTAATTGATGGTTAAATCTTTCCCAATTTTGCGTTTTGCGTAAAGCTGAAAGAGCTATTTCCGTACCTCTCAAACTGATACCAGTCATTTCCTGACAAGGCATTTGTTTTAATATGTTGCTTTGTTCGCGATCGCTAAAGCTTTCAAATTCAAAATAACCCTTCTCTAGTTCGAATAAGTTTAAGACTATTTTGAGATCGGCTTCGAACATTTGACTTAGTTGTTGTTCGCTCAACGCGCCGATACTTTTAAAATAAGTTCCCAACGGTCTTCCTTCAGGACATAAAGGCACTAGTTTTTCAATCACTCGATCGCTCAACCAGCCATTTTTAATAATAGTAGCGATCGCCGTCTTTTTTTGATTCGATCTGGTCAGAGCTACTAATCTCCCTTTATAAAACCAGAGATAATGAAAGTTACTAGCCGAAGCATCCGACTTCGACGTAGTTTTTAAAATTAATTTGCCCGACTTATGACCCGAGTCGAGCAGTCGAAATAATTCAGGTAGGGAGTAAGACTCCAAAAAACCTTTTATACTCATTTTGAGATAGTCTCCTCGACACTCAGAAGCTTCAGCTCCTCAAACTTATTAAATAGTTTTTTTATCTTTTTATAATAAACAAACTTTGACGGTTTTTATTTTTACAGTCATGAAGTAAAGTTAACACTTTTCTTGATAACCGGTTATTTCGATAACTAATTAAACCTGAGAGCTTGCCCCCTAATTGTTGTATCGATTCGACCGCGATCGTAAACGATCTGACCGCCGACGATGGTTGTAACCGGCCAGCCAGTCAATTCCCAACCTTCAAAAGGACTCCAACCGCATTTAGAGACTAATTCTTCCCTTAACACCGGACGATAGCGATCGAGATCGACTAAAACTAAATCAGCATCGTAGCCGACGGCGATCGATCCTTTATCGGGAATACTATAAGCAATCGCCGGCCCTTTAGACATCCATCGCGAGACAGAGGCAATGCTGCAACGTCCTTTCATTGCTTGAGTCAGCATTAGAGGTAAAGAGGTTTCTACTCCTGGCATTCCCGAAGGAGTGTGAGGATAACTTTTGGCTTTCTCTTCTAAAGTATGGGGAGCGCGATCGGTGGCGACAAAATCGATAACGCCATCTAATAGAGCTTGCCAGAGGATTTCGTTATTTTCTGCCGATCGCAGGGGGGGATTCATTTGGGCTAAAGTGCCAATTTTTTCGTAAGCAGAAGTATTTAAAAGCAAGTGTTGGGGC
>CAYWIH010000058.1:0-1512 GCA_964458305.1 uncultured bacterium
AAAAGCAAAATACAGCAATAGCAGATCGCAAAAACTAACAATAAAACTTGTTTATTTGAAAACAATAAATATAGATCTCTCAATAAATAACAGAAAATACTCCATAATTCTCACTATTTTTTATTAGCAAAACTTTCTATTTTCTACTATAGTAAGTATATGATTTATTTTTTTCGGCCCCCGAATAACCTCCTTAAAGTATAAAAATATACTAGACAAATAAATCTCTAAGTAAAAACAATAGAATTGTTATTTTAAAAAATAGTTCAAAGTTGAGACTATAAAAGGCTTTTAAGCATTCGATTGCTATAAGCCTATTTTGCTTAAGATGTATTTTTTATGAAAATAAAATACAAAAAAACTGCTTGAAATGGGAAACAAAGCAGCATAATCTAACTATATTTTTTGATACTACAAAAAATATTTAATGAAAAGAAAGACAATTATCGAGACAGAGAATAAACTTGTTGATAATAATCTTGATACTCTTGAGATAGTAAAGGTTGCCACCAGTCGCGGTTATTTAAATACCATTCGATCGTCTTTCTCAAACCAGCTTCGACGTTTTCTTGAGGAGTCCAACCCAATTCGTTTTTAATTTTAGTGGCATCGATAGCATAACGGCGATCGTGTCCGGGGCGATCTTTGACGAAGGTTATTAGTTCTCGAGCGGGTTTGACGGGTAAATTTGGGGCTAATTCGTCCATTAAATCGCATAACTGCCTTACTAGATCGATATTCTTAACTTCGTTATTGCCACCGATATTATAAGTTTCACCTGCCTTACCTTTATGAATGACAGTATCTAGAGCATTACAGTGATCGCCGACATACAACCAATCGCGAATATTTTGACCGTCGCCGTAGACAGGTAAAGGTTTTCCCAAGAGGATATTAATACACATTAGAGGGATTAATTTTTCGGGGAAGTGATAGGGGCCGTAATTATTAGAACAATTAGTAATAATAGTCGGCATACCGTAAGTATGGTAGTAAGCTCGAGCTAAATGATCGCTGCTAGCTTTAGAAGCAGAATAAGGACTGTTAGGAGCGTAAGGAGTAGTTTCGCTAAAAGCCGGATCTTCGGGGCCTAAACTGCCATAAACTTCGTCGGTAGAAACATGGAGAAAGAGGTAGTCTGAAATTTTTCCTTTTTCGATCGAGTAGTGGCGGAAACTATCTAATAAAGTAAAACTACCGAGAATATTGGTTTTAATAAAAGCATCGGGGCCGAGTATGGAGCGATCGACGTGAGATTCGGCAGCAAAGTGGGCAACAGTATCGATATTTTCTTCTCTAAGTAGTTTATCTATTAAGGCTCGATCTCCAATATCTCCTTTTACGAAGCGAAAATTTTCTTTATCTTGAAGGTCGTCAATATTGTTTAAATTTCCGGCATAAGTAAGGGCATCTAAAACAACTACGCGGTCGTCGGGATAATTTTCGCACCAGTGACGGACGAAATTAGAGCCGATAAATCCCGCACCGCCTGTTATTACTATATTTCTTTTT
>CAYWIH010000058.1:1612-29102 GCA_964458305.1 uncultured bacterium
GAGGACTAGTTTTTAGATCTCGATCGATCTTTAGATATGTCATTTGTTACTTGTTACTTATTTAATCGCTCGAGCGAACTAATTCTATTTGAGAGTCATCGCCGATCATAAAGCGTAAAGCTTTAGGACGTTGGGGGGCTACTTTTAAAATTGCTCTTTGTCCGATCACGCTATCGACGATCCGCTGATGAATGTTTTCTACTTTGGCACTTTGTAAAATTACGCTGTGTTCTAAATCGATATCGATCGCCTTAACACCGTCTGCGATACTGCTGTAAGGGCCGATAAAACAATTTTCGATGTGACAGTCGTTGCCGATAATTACGGGGCCTCTGATGGTACTGTTGATAATTTTAGAATTTTGTCCTACTTCTACTCTGCCAATAATTTGAGAATTATTATCTATTTCTCCTGTTATCGATGGTTCTAAACGAGTATCTAAGATAATTCGATTCGCTTCGAGCAAGTCGTCTTTTTTTCCGGTATCCAGCCACCAATCGGTTAACTGTTTTGCTGCTACTGGCTTTTGTTTGTCGATTAAAGCTTGAATGGCATCGGTTATTTCTAATTCTCCTCGAGCCGATGGTTGAATCGAGGCGATCGCTTGATGAATTTCAGCAGAAAAGAAATAAATTCCTACCAGTGCTAAATTTGATGGAGGTTCTTTCGGTTTTTCGATCAGTTGTAAAACTCTACCGTTTGAATCTACTTTTGCTACTCCAAAAGCACTGGGATTGCGTACCGATCGCAGTAAAATTAAAGCATCTAAATCTTGTCTTTTGAATTCTACTAAAAAACTATTTAAACTATCTTCAATTAAGTTATCTCCCAAATACATGATAAAGGGAGTATCTTCTAAAAAATCTCGAGCCGTTTTTACTGCGTGTGCCAGTCCTAATGGTTCTGATTGTAATATATATGTTATGTTAGCCCCGAATCTTTCCCCGTTTCCGGTTATTTTTTCGATCTCTTTTCCTGTTTCCGGGCTGATTATAATTCCTATATCTACTATTCCTGCGGCTACAATTGCTTCTATTCCGTACCATAATATCGGTTTATTAGCTACGGGTACTAATTGTTTCGCACCAGTATAAGTTAAAGGTCTAAGTCTAGTTCCTCTACCGCCAGAGAGAATGAGGGCTTTCATAATTATTTTTGAGAATATAGTTTTTCGAGCATTTTTCTAAGTGATTCTCGCCAGTATGGGGGATGATTTCCTAAAACTTGCGAGATCTTTTTAGCAGACAGGACGGAATAAGCAGGTCTTTTGGCTGGGGTGGGATATTCAGAAGTATTAATCGGCACTACTTGTTTTATTTTTAAAGGAAAGCCGAGTTTTTTTGCTTCATCAAAAATAGCGACACTAAAGTCGTACCAGCTTGCGACACCACTATTGGTAAAATGATAAATCGATTCCCACTTGTTTGCTTTAATTAATGTATCGATCGCCACAGCAATATCTTTGGCTCGAGTCGGCGAACCTATTTGGTCGCTGACAACTTTTAATTCTTCTCGCTCTTTACCCAGTCGCAACATCGTTTTTACAAAATTACTTTTACCGTAAGTTCCGTAAACCCAAGCCGTTCTTAAAATTATATGTTCTGCCCCGCTTTGTTTTATTGCTTCTTCTCCGGCTAATTTTGTTTGTCCGTAAATTCCTAATGGATTAGTTTCATCTTCTTCTAGATAAGGCTTATTTTTAGTGCCGTCAAAAACATAATCGGTGGAAATATGAATTAAACTTGCATCTATTTTTGCCGCAACTTCAGCTAAAATTTTAGGAGCGATCGCGTTGATAGATTTTGCTAGGTCTTTTTCTGTTTCTGCTTTATCTACCGCAGTATATGCCCCAGCATTGACAATAATATCGGGTTTTAGCGAACCGACAACTTGACAAATATGCTCTTTTTGTGTTAAATCTAATTCTTCTCGTCCGAGGGCGGTAATATCTCCGGTGAGAGTTTCTTTTAATTCTTTACCTACTTGTCCTTTCGCACCGATTAGTAAAATTTTATTCACGAATATACCTCCGCTGTAGCGAGTGTCAAACCGGCTTGGTCTTTAGAAGATAAAATGGGCAAATTTCCAGAAAGGGGCCAAGCGATCGCTAATTTGGGATCGTTCCAAAGTAAAGATCTTTCGTATTGCGGGGCATAATAATCGGTAGTTTTATACAATACTTCGGCATTATCTGAAGTTACCAAAAAACCGTGAGCAAATCCAGCAGGTACCCAAAATTGCCGTTTATTTTCCGCACTGAGAGTACAACTAACCCATTTGCCAAAAGTGGGGGAATTTTTGCGAATATCCACAGCTACATCGAATATTTCACCCCTTACTACCCTGACTAATTTGCCTTGGGCTTGTTTTATTTGATAGTGCAGGCCTCTAAGCACGTTTTTCACCGAACGAGAGTGATTATCTTGAACGAAATCCTTATCTACTCCAGTTTTTTCGATAAAAGTTTTCTGATTGAAGCTTTCGAAGAAAAAACCGCGATCGTCGCCAAATACTTTCGGCTCTAAAATTAAAACATCGGGAATTGCTGTTTCAATTACGTTCATCGCATCAATTATAGGTATCTCCAAACATAGTTTAATCCGATCGGGCCCGACGAGATCGAAATAGGAAACAATTAACAATCTTTGCGCTTTTATAAGCTGTTATTGCAGAAATTTTTTATATTTAAATTACTGTAAAATAATATTCGCTCGAGCGATCGATCTTTACTTTTTTAACCGAAAGAGATACTGCTATCGATCGATCGCGTTCGGGTTCAGTTATCATCAAATACAAAGTATCGAGTAAATCTATTATTCTGACTTGGTGAGTCGATCGAGTATAGCAATATTAAACAGAAACGCTATAAGGATGTTATTCTTTAAGCTAAACTAATCTCGAGGCAGACTCACTAACAGAGCATTGGATGGATATTAATGAGTTAAAATTTTTGCTAAAATTATTAGATTGTAAAGAAAATCGGGCTTATCTTGCTAGTTCTGCATTTCGCAACTTCCCAGATAAGGAAAAAATTGCCGTCAAATTAGCTGCTGATGGATTGATCGATCTCGCAGAAGAAATAGCCGCGGTAAAAATAGCACCTCCAGGAATTGCTTTACTAAATTTACCTTTAGATCGCTTGCCGATCGATCGCTTAGAATTTCAAATACTCGATCGCATCAGCAGATATCCGGGCATCCAAGCCAAACAAATTAATATCAAAATAAAAGAAAAACAACTCAGACTAAAAGAAATAAAAAAAATTCTCGCCTCCTTGAGCGATCGGGGTTTAATTGTCGTCGAAAAGGAACTGAAAAAACAAAAAGCAGAAATTTTGCTGACTCTCAAAGGAAAAGAATGCATCGAAAAAGTAAATAAATATTTCCAGTCTTTACGTCAACTACCCGGAGAAAATACTGATAAGATGGTTGTCGAAGCCGCAGATCCCTCGAAAGATGTTAGACTTAGCGATGAAGTAATTTTGCAGACAATTCGCGATTTAGATGCAAAATTAGGTACGGATAATTACTTACCTATTTTTTATTTACGACAAGAGTTGCAACCGCCTTTGTCAAGGGAAGAATTAGATCGATCGCTTTATAATTTACAACGCCATGACAAAATTGAACTTAGTTCTTTACAAGAAGGGATGCACTATAGCAGCGAACAACTTGAGGCAGCAATTTATCAGGGTGTAGGTAGGAGATTATTTTTTATTATTGTTAATTAAAATCTCGATCGAGTTTACCAACAAGCGTTTAAGTTGAAATATATTAATTATGGCATCTATAGAGCAAATTATTAAGCGAGAAATTAATCCTTTTGATACGGTTAGTTTTCATAGCGGCAATTTTTGGCAGGAAAAACAGGCAGATAATTTAACTGTAGAATCGATCCACCAAAAAGAAATCGAACAAATCTATCTACTGCTCGATTTAGTCATCCAAACTCAACAAACTCGCACTATTTTATTATGCGGTGAAAGAGGTTCGGGAAAAAGTTATTTATTAGCCCGGATCAAAAAATTATTGAACGATCGCGCTTGTTTTGCTTATATCGGCCCTTGGGCAGATGACAATCGGATTTGGCGGCACATTCTCCGCTACACTGTAGATAGTTTAATGCACGTTCCTGAAGGTCAAACTGAATCGCAACTTTTATTGTGGTTAAAAAGCTTGACAGTTTTGCGCGATCGCAGTTTTATGGAAAGATCTTTAGGACAAAGAGGTCTTTTTATTCTCAATCTCAGAAGCATTTATCCTACGGGTATTTATCAAGCAAAAGACTTTTTTACTACTTTATATAATTTGCTCGATCCTCAATTACATTCTTTGGCTTGCGATTGGTTGCGAGGAGAAGATTTAGATGAAGAAGATTTGAAACTTTTGGGAATTAAGCAGTCGATCGATAGCGAAGATGCGGCACAAAATATGCTGTCAAATTTAGGCAGAATTGCTGTTAATACTAAACCGATTTTTTTATGTTTCGATCAAGTGGATAAATTGGCCGTTCATAACGATCGCGGTGTTTCTGGTTTGCAGCCTTTGTTTACTGTCAATAGCACTCTTCACAACGAAAAAATCGAAAATTTTCTAATCGTTATTAGTTTGGTAACGGAAACTTGGCAACAACATAAGAATAGTCTTTTACAAGCAGATTTAGATCGCTTGGATGGTAAAATTCTCCTCAAAGATATTAATCTATCTCAAGCAGAACATATTTGGCAAAAGCGTTTGCTACCCCTCCACCAAATAGCTGCTCCTCAACCGAAATCTCCTATTTATCCTCTAGAAAGTAGTATTTTAGAGCGAGAATTTCCCGGAGGAAAAACCAATCCTAGAGATACTTTAAAATTAGGCAGAAAGTTAATACAAGAATATAAATTAGGCGATCGCGAAAAACCTAAAATACCTGCTGTAAAAGAAGCAGATCCCTCGGCAAATTTGCAAGCAAACAAACAAACCAAAAAAATAGCTCACAAGGAAAAACCAACTAACAAACATCTCTCAAAAAAAACGAAAATTGAATCTAGGTCGACCACTATTGAAACACCTTCAGAAACGATCGCAGCATTCAAATTAGTTTGGCAAAAAGAATTTAATAAAATCGCTCAAAAAATAACTAAAATAAAACATTTTTCTTCTCCAGATTTAATTAAAATCTTACAAGAAAGTTTGTACGCTTTACAAATAGAAGGAATCGAACCTAATTTATTACCCAGTAAAAGCTATAAAAGTTATTCTTTGAGTTATCAAAATTCCGCAGCAGAAAAAATAGGTATCGTTTGGACGGAAGATGGAAACTTAGGAAGTTTCTATCATATAATGCAAAATTGCAAAAAAGCAAGCGAGCAAAATTTATGCCAAACTTTATACTTAATTAGAGCTGAAAAATTGGGAAGTTCTAAAAAGAAAGGATATCAACTTTATCAAGAAATATTTTCGACCGATCGCTTCATTCATATCACTCCTCAATTAGAATCAATTCTTTATTTAGCTACTTACCACAGCTTGTTAAATGCTGTTTGTTCGGGAGATTTAGTCGTAGGAGATATCCCACCTAATATTATTCAATTACAAAGATTCGTTCGCGACTCTCAAATTTTAAATAACTGTATTTTATTGCAAAAATTATTAAATTTTTCTCCATCTCCAACCAAACAAGATCCGATCGAAGAATTTTTATTAAATATAATCTCAACTCAAAAAGTTATGGGATTAACAACTTTGATCGCAACGGTTTCATCTCAGTTGAGTGTCTCGGATGAATCTATTATAGAACAAATCATTAAAGATCTTGCTAGCAAAAATATCGTTAAAATTATTGATGAAGAAAATGATAAAAAAGCTCATTTAGTTTGTATTGTCAAATAAAATTAATTAATATTAACTAGCTTCGGAAAAAGGGAGAAAGTTTTAAATAGCATTCACCCCGTCTCCAGTATCTTCTCGATCGACGATCGATTAAACAAAATCGATTTAAAAAATTAAACTCGATCGTTGCTATATTTTCGCCTTTCTTAATAGTAAAGATCGAATAAAATATTAATGGTTCTAAATCCAGCTACAATTAACAATTCTGAAAATTATTAACATTTTTGTCCAGCTTTATTACGATCGGAAAAAACAAGATCGGATTATTTCTTAAAATTTGTGATTTCGTCAGAACTATGGGATAATTTTTTTAAAATAGAATCCGGGTAACCGGACTCTATAGCTATAATATCTTATTAGATTTAATCGCGATCGAAGCTTAAACTAGTTCGTCCCAAAAATCTCTCACTTTCAAGATTGTTTCTTTATAGTTTTCTTTTTTGAGTCTTATTTCAGAAGTCTCGTTTCGATCTAAGTTTAGTGAAGAATCTGCTTCGTTTATCGCAACAACAAAATATTTAATTTTAATTGGCACTTCGCTCATAATACAATTATCAAACAGTATAATATCTCCATCTTTTAATTGACAGGATAGTTGATACGTTCCGTTTACGAATATCCCGTTGAGACTTTTTTTACCATTTAAATTGCCATCTAAAATAGAATAACCAAATAAGCGATCGTCTTTATTTTTCGTTCTAATTAAAGTGGCATGGTGACGAGATATTATTTGATAATCTATAAAAATCGAGCATTGTGGCGAACGACCTATAGTATAAATATCTTTAGTAAGTTCGATCGTTTGCCTTTTTTCTTCAAGGTCGATTGCTAGTAAATGTAAATAATTTCGATCTGCTCGTTCCACACCTTAAATAATTATTAAAGCTACTCTTAGATCCTATCATAATAATTTTTACTCTGTTTTAGCCAATCTTTCCGGCTTATTGTTGAGTTTTATTAACTTATATCTAGATAGGTATATTTATTTAGAAAGAGTGAATTAGATCTTAAATATTTTTTTAAGATCGAAATATAAGATAGTTGTAATAAAAATTTATTACCACAGGAGGATTTATGAAAAAAGAAACTCCAACTGTCAAACACGATCCGACAATAGTAGGATTTATCCTAAGCGGATTGCTAATTTTCTCCCTTTTTACTTTAATCGTTTTGTTGGGTATCTTCTAATTGGGATTTAGAAGCTAAATTCACTAATGAATTTCCACTAACCCGACAAATCCGCCAATCAGGTAATACCTTAGCACCCATAGTCTCATAAAAAGCGATCGCGCTGCTATTCCAATCTAAGACAGACCATTCTAAACGCCCCGCATCCCGATCGATCGCTAAATTAGCTAAATATATCAATAGGGCTTTACCGATGCCTTTACGGCGATATTCTGGCAAGACGAAGAGGTCTTCTAAATAGATTCCTGGCTTAGTTAAAAAGGTGGAATAGTTACTAAAAAATAAAGCAAAACCAACAATTAAACCCTCCCACTCCGCAACGATCGCCTCGGCATATTGTTTCGAGCCGAACAAATGTTCTTTTAAAACATCGGCATTACCAGTTACGGCATCAGAGAGTTTTTCGTATTCTGCCAATGTTTTGATTAATTCAAAAATTTTCTCAACGTCTTCGGATCTGGCCCGACGTATTGTAAAGCGATCGCTCAATCTTTTTTATCCCAAACTATTACTGGAGGGAGAAAGGGTATGAGGGTGCGAATAATCTGAAACCAATCCCAAGTTAGAGTATTTGAGAACAGATTTTCAAGCTAAAATTCTCCCAGTCTCCCAGTCTCCGTCTCCCCTAATTTAACCAACCTTTAAGACGACGAGCAACTTGAGGACGACGCAACTTCCGCATCGCTTTACTTTGAATTTGTCTGACTCTTTCTCGGGATAAATTGAACATCCCTCCTACCTCTTCGAGAGTGTAAGGTTGGGAGGTTGACAAACCGTAACGCAAGGAAATGACATCTTTTTCTCTTTCTGTAAGTACGTCGCTCAATACGTCAGAAATTTCTTGACGCATCATTGCTTCGCTCATTTTGTCTTCTGGTAGTTGGAGATCGTCATCTTCGAGCAAGTCTAATAGTTCGGTGTCTTCTCCTTTACCTACCCTGTGGTTGAGAGATAAAGACTGTCGACGCAACTGCAGTAATTGTCGCAGTTGAGAAACGCTCATGTCTAATTCTTTTGCTAATTCTTCCTCGTTGGGGTTGCGCTGTAATTTTTGTTTGAGGACTCTTTGTGCTTTTTTGAGCTTGTTTAGCTTCTCGACGATGTGAATGGGTAAGCGAATGGTACGCGCGTCGTTAGCGATCGTTCTGGTAATAGCCTGTCTGATCCACCAGTAAGCGTATGTAGAGAACTTGTAACCTTTGTTGGGATCGAATTTTTCGGCCGCGCGGTTTAGCCCGATCGCTCCTTCTTGAATTAAGTCTAAAAAAGGCACTCCTCGATTTAAATACCTTTTGGCGATCGACACTACCAATCTTAAATTAGAGCGGATCATTTTTCTTTTGGCTACCCTACCGCGATAGAGACGACTTTCTAATTGACGTTCGCCATTAAATCCCATCGCGATCGCCCACTCTAGTCTAGTCGGTCTGCGCTGCAATTCTTGTTGTAATTTTTGTCTGGCTTCTTCTGCTTGCACCATAAATTTGACGCTGTGAGCCAGTTCTACTTCTTCTTCTGGTTTTAGTAATGGATAGCGTGCCATTTCTTTAAAAAAAGCACCTACCGTATCGTCTATATTGTTTCTGGTATATGTTGCTGTTTCTTTTTCTCCTGATTCTTCTAAGTCCGAAAATTCTACTTCTACTAAGTTGATATCTTCAGTATCTTTATTGTTATCGTCTAATTTATTTAGTAAATCTGTATTACCAACTTGTTGTAAAGTTTCATGTTCTGTCAATTTAGCTACATTCATATGCCGACTCTTTTTTTCCTTCTAATAATTAAAAGTGTTTTTTGTCAAAGCTGATTCTATCGAATTGGGGATTGTCTTATTTTTTTATTCCTTATCTTTTTCTTCAATTTTTTGTTTTATTTCCTAACTTTAATTTATGACGTTCATCTTTTTTTATCTGCCCTATCTGGCGAAATTAAATCTTTTTTTAACAATTGCTTTTTCAACTTAGCGATCGCTTTTATTTCCTTTGATTGAGTAAAATGGTTTTTTAATAGATTAACAGAACTATTCGCAATGTTTGTTTTGATGATTACAAAATAAGATTTTTTTTTTAGTTTATTAAGTTAGCCGATCGCCGTTAAGCCATCGCAAGCGGATCGTTGTTCTGACCTCGATTTTCGCTTTATCTTTGCCAAAGCCCGGGTAAGGAAGCCAACACAACTCCTACTTGAGTCAATTTTACTAAGGGATTTTCCTTAGTTGTTATTACCAGGGTAACATTTCCTCGTTAATGCTCCTAGTGTTGTCAAAGCTTTTTTCAATCGTTATACTAACAGATCGTTTAAATTATGATAATAATAAGCTTTGTTTAACTGAGAAAAAAGCAAATTTGAATAGATTTGAGCGAGCAAACTGGCTTTTAGCTAAATATTTTTACTGAAATTTATTTAAAGTTAGTATAAAAATTTTTTATATTATAGACTAAAGAAATAAAAGTAAACTAAAGATTCAACGCAAAAAATTCTTAGTTAAGAACTCAAGTAAGAGCCAGACAGGCGTAAAAAAATCAAAAAAAGTAGACAATTTCCCATGAGCGATCGCAAATCAGGTTTAATTTTGGCAGAACCCGGCTCATCTTATCAAACAGAATTAACCAACAAAAAATGGTTGGAGGTATTGGTAGATTTTCCTGGAGTAGAAAGATTTTATACTTATAGTTTGCCCGCAGATTTAAAAATCGAACCCGGAGATATAGTCAGCGTACCTTTCGGATCGCAACAAACTGGGGGGATAGCGATAAAAATATTAGAAAATCTGCCCGAAGACATAGATCCCGATTGCATTAAAGCAGTAGAAGATAAAATTGCTAGGGGATTATTTAGTAAAACTTATTGGCAACTTTTAGAGAAAATATCAATCTATTATTGTAGCGAATTAATTACAGCAATCAGAGCGGCATTACCGCCAGGATTGTTAGGGCGATCGAGCAGGAGAATTAAATTAAATCTAGCAGCGATCCCCGAAGGAGCAACAACATTTTGCAGTCCGATCGCCAAGCAAATATTAGAACTATTACAATCTCAAAAAGAAGGCGATTACAGCATCCAATACATACATCGTAAAATCAGAGGCGCAAATCGAGGAATTAGGGAACTTTTAAAAAGAAATTGGGTAGAAAGTTATTTAGAACCGCCAAAAATAACTAAAACCAAACAAAAAAAAGCAGTTAGTCTAGTCGTCGATCGACCTCGAGAAAAACTGAGTCAAAGACAAAGCGAAGTTTTTGAAATATTGCGACAGCGAGGGGGAGAATTATGGCTCGAAGAACTGCTCAAAATTAGTAAAACCAGCAGTGCTACGGTAGAAGCACTGCAAAAAAAAGGCTGCGTAGTCATTGAAAATCGAGAAGTATTGAGATTAGCTAGAGATAGCGATCCCGATCGAGATCTGCCCAAACAATTAAACCCAGCTCAAAAAAATGCGATCGAACTAATTACCAGTTTAGAAGGATACGCTAGAGTATTGCTACACGGCGTAACCGGATCGGGAAAAACAGAAGTATATTTACAAGCGATCGCCGAGGTATTAAAAAGAGGAAAATCGGCATTAGTATTAGTCCCGGAAATCGGTTTGACTCCTCAATTGAGCGATCGATTTCGCGCCCGTTTCGGCAATAAAGTCTTGATTTATCATAGTAAATTAAGCGATGGCGAACGATACGATACCTGGCGCAAGACAACATCAGGAGAGCCGCAAATCGTTATCGGCACTAGATCTGCTGTTTTTTCTCCTTTACCAAATATAGGTGCGATCTTCTTGGATGAAGAACACGATTCTAGTTTCAAACAAGATCGAAAACCACCGACATATAATGCTCGTAATGTTGCCGAATGGCGTGCCCAATTAGAAGATTGTCCCCTCGTTTTAGGATCGGCTACTCCTTCTACAGAAAGTTGGTTGGCAGCCACAGAAGAAACATCATCCCAGGGAGTTCTAAAATCCTATTACTTATCTTTGCCAGACAGAATTGGTAAAAAACCCTTGCCCGAAGTAGAAATAGTCGATATGCGGCAAGAATTACAGCGAGGAAATCGTTCTATTTTCAGCCGTAAACTCCAATCTGCCCTAGAACAAATACATTCCCAACAGCAACAGGGAATTTTATTTATTTCTCGTCGCGGTCACAGTACTTTTGTCTCTTGTCGGAGCTGCGGTTACGTAATCGAATGTCCCCATTGTGACGTTTCCCTATCTTATCATTATGCCGGGGAAGGATCGGCAAAACTATTGCGCTGCCACTACTGCAATCATACCAGTTTGCAACCTTCGAGCTGTCCAGAATGCAGTTCGCCCTATTTAAAGTTCTTCGGTAGCGGTACTCAAAAAGTAATTCAAGAATTAAAAACTCAGTTTCCTCAATTGCGCTGCATCCGTTACGATAGCGATACTACCCGCACTAAAGGAGCGCACCGGGCTTTAATCAAACGTTTTGCCAATCGAGAAGCAGATCTCTTAGTCGGCACTCAAATGCTTGCTAAAGGACTGGATCTAGAAGGGGTAACCTTAGTCGGAGTTGTAGCAGCAGACGGACTTCTACACCGATCGGACTATCGTGCCAGTGAAAGAGCTTTTAATACCTTGACACAAGTAGCAGGTCGTGCTGGTAGAGGAAACGATCCAGGTAAAGTAATTTTACAAACTTATTCCCCAGAACATCCAGTAATTGAAGCGGTCAAGCATCACGACTACAATAGTTTTATTACCACGGAATTAGACGCAAGATTAGCTCTAAATTATCCACCCTACGGCAGATTAATTTTAATTAAGCTGAGCGGTTTAGAACCGATCGAAGTACAGCAAAGCGCGAACATCTTAAAAGATGCTTTAAAATCTCGCATCCCTCCCGAGTGGGAAATCTTAGGCCCTGCTCCGGCTAATATTTTAAGAGTAGCACGGCGTTATCGCTGGCAAATTTTACTTAAATTTCCTCGCTCGACAAGCACAGAAATACTTAATTTAAAAGAACTGCGCTCCTTGATTCCGCGATCGCTTAACATGACGATCGATGTCGATCCTTTAAATATAGATTAGGAGAAAAATGAACGATTTTTGGTATAGGTTTAAATCTCAGCCCTGGAAAGATTTAGGTTTAGCATCTGCTTTAACAATCACGATCGTTGCCTTCGCAGAAATTTTGTTAACTTTATGTTACGTAAATTCCGATGTTTGCCGCGATAGCCTCTCTTTAATACTTACTCCCCCTCTAGGTGGCGTTTTCTTTATAGCTGCTGCGGTGGGAGTCGGAGCTTTAGGGGTATTTTTATGTGAAAAGTGGGAAAGAGTCGCCAGTTTGTCACTCAATGTTAGCAGTCTTTGGTCTTTAGTTCTCTGTTTGATGGTGGCGATCGCCCTTAAATCTTTTCTCATTCGACTAGGCCTTATCGTCCAATTGAATGAAGTTTCTCTAATCGGAATAATCGTAGGAGTATTCTGGAAAGGTCGCCCCTATTGGCGTTGAGAATTATTCCGTCGATGGTTTGGCAGGGAGTTTAAGCATTTTCCCTATTTTCGCTCCCTAAAAGTGGTTCGAAAAATTAATTTTGAGTTTAAACAATTAAGGATCGATCGCCAAGTCCAAGCCACCGACATTTTTTACATTTGATTTACTACTGGCTTACCATCAATAATTTCGCCAACCAAAACCAGATCGGCTACTCCAACAAACAAACCGTTTTCTAAAACACCAGGAATATTATTAATTGTTTTTTCTAAATCGGCCGGATCTGCGATCGCCTCAAATTTGACATCAATTACTAAATTACCTTGATCGGTAACTACCGGCCCTGCTTTTTTAACCCCCATTCTTAATTCTGGCTTACCTCCTAGCTTTTCTAAAGCCCTGGTTACTGGAGCTAGTGCCATCGGAATTACTTCTACAGGTAGTAAAAAAGTAGAACCCAATCGCTCGACCAATTTACCTTTATCTACAACTACAATAAAAGTATCGGCCAAACTATCGACTACTTTTTCGCGAGTATGGGCTGCTCCTCCTCCCTTGATGAGGTTTTTTTGCGGATCTACTTCGTCAGCACCGTCGATCGCTACGTCGATTCGATCGACTGCATCCAATGTCGTCAGGGGTATGCCGTATTTTTTTGCCAAGACTTCGGCTTGAAAAGACGTTGGTATTCCGACTAGATTTTTTAATTCCCCAGATTGCAATCTTTTGCCCAAATGCTCTATAGCATAAGCTGTAGTCGATCCCGTACCCAAGCCTACAATCGAGTCCGATTTTACCGAAGATGCTGCGGCAATGCCGACTTCTTGCTTCATTACTTTAACGGGATCGCTATTAACAGACATGATGGGTACTCGCTCCTAATTTTTAATTTAATATTGAAACTCTTGGTAATTACGATTTATTTTTAAGTTTTTCGCAACAGATTCAAGGTTCGATATTTTATTATTTTAGGCAATTAGGTCGCATTTCTAGCGATAGACTTTGACTTAGTGAGATAAAAGCTGTCTATCGCCAGCAAACACTTCTAACCAAGTGCTTCCCAAGTTGAGATTGGTTCTCATTGTTTCAACCTGCACTGAGATATATGTTAAGCAAAAAATTTTCTTAGGAATTACTAGTTTGTGCTGCTAACATTTCTTTGAGTTTGGATAGTTCGTCAGCCCAGCGAGGATCTGGTTGAACTGCATCGCGATCGTTATTGGTGCTGCGATCGTTATTGGTGTTGCGATCTCGTTTTTTATTGCTACGCTTTTTACTAGGAGCACTCGGTGCTGCAGTCGATTCTGATTCTGGTTTGCTTTCTTTGGCTGTTGTTTCTTCTTTCCCTTTACTCTTTGCTCTTGGCAAGGCTTTTTCTATTTTCAGGGGGCTTTCCATGAAGGATTGACCGTTATATTTTTCGATAAATTCATCGGCCATTTCATCGTTAGCTAAAGTAACGAAAGCAAACCCGCGACATTTTCCTGTTTTGCGATCTTTGATTACTTTTGTAGTTACCGATTCGCCAATATCTGCAAACATTGCTTGTAATTCTTGGCGGTCGATTACTTCTTTGGGTAAATTACCTACGTATAAACGAACTGACATTAATTTAACTCCTTTTCGATCTTTTTCTCAAAATTAACTGCAAGATATATTGTCGAACGCAATCGATCTTTTTTCACAATTATTAAAATTTCGTTTTGTTTCTTTTCTTGACAATCTGCTACTTCGTCTTTTCAAAATATCTTTTTCCTAACGCTTTGACTTGAATTTGCCTTTTTTCTTGCCCGGGTACAGTCTTATCAAGATTAACTTGTTTGTTGCCATATCGATCGCGTTCGTGACCTAGATTTTACTTCTTTTTCGATTATTACAGAATCTTTACATTATTGCTAAATAGATTAATTGAGGTTAAGGTTTTGATTGTTGATGGTTATTAGCATTTTTGTTGTAATTTGCTCCCTCTCAAAACTTCCACATTCGATCGGTTCTTGAAACAAGAATACCAGCTTGACAACCTTGGAATCATCTTATAAATATTACTATTTTCTAGCTACCCTCAAGCGAAAGTAGTACTTCGCCACCATCACCAATAGTTGGATTTCGATCGCCAAGTCGCCAGAAGTTGTAACTGAACTATAGTACCACTACTGTCTTCTATTTACTTGCAATAAAAAAGAGATTGTTAACAATTTTCTAAAAATGAAAGCAAAATATTTGCGATCTGTCAATCGATCGCTAACTTACTTATTATAGGTAATAAATTTAAATATTAATAGCCCGAAAAGCAAGAAATATTAACCATTTAGTGAAAGCAGAAATACCCTTGAGGATAGATTAGCCGCACGAAACTGACAAAAGCGATCGCTTCGGGTGGAGAAGTTGGGAGAATCGATCTAAATTTTATATATTTATTTTGTAAGAATAAAATTTTACTATATGTTTGAAAGTTGTTTGATCTGTACTGACTTTAGCGATGGATTGCATCGTTTAATACATTTCGTTCCTAATTTAGCTGCAGGAGGGCTAAAACAAATCATATTTTGTCACAGCGTACCTTTGTGGGAAGAGGGAGAAGTCCCCAGAATCGATCGCGAAAAAATGGCGGAAGCTGAAGCTAAACTATCACAAGCACTCGAAGAAGCACCCGAAGGAGTAGAAGTAAAAATAGAGGTAGTCTCGGGTCGTCCGACAGAAACAGTTCCGCGGCTTTTAGAAAAATACAAGATCGACGTAATTATGGTCGGAACGCCAGTTAGGAGTTTGTTAACGGAAAAGATTTTTGGCAGTACGACGATGGGATTAGCCAAATTAACTAGCATACCCTTGTTAATCTTGCGTCCGCAACTGATATCTACTTACACCGTCGAGGAGCTAAAATTGCGCTCTCAGCATTTATGGCGTTATCTATTATTACCTTACAACGGGACGAAATTATGTAATTATGCCTTAGAAAGAGTTAAAGAATTCGCGCGATCGAAATCGGGAAATAGTTTCAAACAATGTTTGGTGTTATGGACTGTCGAAGATACTTCCCGTAACAGATTGATTGTCGAACAACGCATCGAAGAAGCCAAAGAAAAATTAAAATCCGTCAAAGCAGAATTGGAAGAATTGGGTTTGACAGTAACAACAGAATTAAGACAAGGAAATTTCGTCAACGAGATTTTAGATGCGGCTTTAAATTACGATATTAGCGCGATCGTCACGGCAACGAATTATCAAAGCAATCTTTTGAATTGGGTTATTCCCAGCGATATGGAAGATCTTTTGCGTTGTAGCTGGTTTCCGGTATTGTTATGCTCTCCTAAAGATTAGAACTAGCCAGGTATGTCGCTGGGATAACCAGTATGAACTGCTTCTAGTTTGAGAGTAATTTTATGTTTGAGCTTTTCATACTCTTCTTTTAACAATTGTTTGCTCATTTTTGCTAGATCCGGGCCGCGAGTATTTTTACTGTAGTCGATCCAATCTCTAAAGGCTTGACACTGATCTGGAGCGATAGTCGAGTTTAAGACTTTTTGACATTGTTGAGGATTATTAAGGGCGAAAAGTAAAATTTGATAGCATCCCTGTCGGGCTAAAATTTCAATGATTTGACGGCCGCTTGTTTTTTTAAGATCTAGGTAACAAGGTAGCCAGCGAGGGCCGTGCTGACGATTGTAAAGGACGGTGAGCCACAAAACCATAGGATGAGGAGATTTGAGAAAAAGAAATTTGTTATAACGAGTGCTAGACTTGCGATTTAGTAAATCCATAAAATCCAACATCACGAATAAACTAATAAATACTCCTGCTTCGCTATTGAAAATTTTGGGAAAGACTATTTTTTGCTGAGGTTTATTTTCAGGCCAAGTCAATCGAGTGCAGATCCCTTCAATTTGAGGTAAATGTTGAGTAGCTGTTTTAGCAATGTAAAGGGAACTTTGATGAACTGGAGGAAGATTCGAAGCTGGTGGTGGTTTGGGGGAAGTAAATTCGGTACTGGGGATTTCAGTTTTATCCTCAACTTCTAGAACAGAAGCTCGCTCTTGAATTACTGCTGGTTTGGGGGCTTCTAATTGGGATTCGATCGCTTCTAAAGCGGCCAAAATTTCAGTGACATTTTTGGGGCGATTTCTAGGTTTTTTAGCCAGACACTTAAAAATCAGTTTTTCGAGGTCTTTTGGCAAGTCTAAATCTTTACTAAAAGGAGTTGGTTTGGTATCGTGATGGGCTACATACCAACCGCCAAAGGAAGAAGTTTCTGGAAGTAAGGGTAAATCGCAAGTCAGCATTTCGTACATCATGATTCCGAGACTGTAGATGTCCGATCGATTGTCGAGTTCTTTACCTTCCATTTGTTCTGGAGAACAATAAGCGAGAGTCCCCATAAAGGAGTAAGTTTGAGATTGGTCGTCTCGATTGAGTTTGGCAATGCCAAAATCGAGAATTTTTACCCATTCATCTAAAGTAGGGTCGGAAACTACTAAAATATTGCTCGGTTTGATATCGCGATGCACGATTTTACTTCTCGAGCCTTTAAACATGATACCTTCGTGAGCGCATTGGAGACCCAAACAAATTTGTCGAGTTAGATTGATAAATCTTTTGAGAGAAAGACCTTCAAATTTAATTACTTCGTCGAGACTTTCTCCTTCGAGATATTCCATTACGTAGAAAGGAACTTTATTTTTATCGTCTATACTGTCGATACCGTAGTCTCTAACTCGAACGATATGATTGCTCATTTCTCCTAAAAGAGCGCAGATAGTGGCTTCTTGCTCGAAGCGATCGCGCATTTTTTGGTTGAGCAGGGTTTGAGCGAGAAATTTAACCGCAACAATTACATCACCGAGTAAGGTATCTTGAGCGCAATACACTCTTCCCATCGCACCTTCACCGACTAAGTCGGTCAATCGATAGCGGTTGGCTAGGGTGCGATTAATATTACGATCTGCATTATTCATATTTGTTTTTTTGGCAATAACTATTTAAAAATAAAATTCGTTTTTAAAATAAATTTGTTACTTTTGACGCTTAATTTTTGCTTCCATAGTGTTGCTTAGATGATAGCCGGATAAAACTCCGCTCGAGAGAACGTAATTTTGTGGGTCGATGCGATAAAAAGTCTCGAAACCGGTGCGTCTTTTGCGATCTTCTAAAACCCAATAACGCTGTACGATCGAATTTTCAGCTAACCAACCTTCTCCTTCCATCCTGCCTAAAAAACTTTCTTTGACAACATAGGTATAAGAACGTTCGTCGTTACCGAGACGACCCCGACATTGAGAAGAAATGTCTCCTCGATCGCTGTTAGGAAAGATTAATTTAGTCGAAATTGCAAACCAATTATCTCGATCCCAAGAAACAGTTGTTTGTCCTTCGACGGAAATTGCAGGTCGATCGCGTTCGAGCCAATTACCTTTTATTGTCCATATTCCTGCCTCCAGTAAAAAGCTGTGACTCACAATTGCTGACCTCAATTATTTTTGCTCTCACAACGATTATGGCTTTGTCTTTAATTGGAAACAAGTATAGGTAATATCATTCACGACAAAAGGCAAAAGTCTTATGGTTGAGATTAAAACATTTTGCTGATATTATCTCGAGGGGATAAATGTTTGCTATAAATATTAAATTTATAGTCTATCTATTAAATTTTAACAGGATGGTGAATCGTGCCGAGTAACATTGGTTTAGCCGCACCAGTAACTCGAGTTAAATTACCAGGAAAAGAACAGTTAAATCGCCAGTGAGCTAAAACTGCAAAAGCGATCGCTTCTTTATAATCGCCGTTCAAACCGACTCGATCGGTAGTTAATAATAAGGAATTCGGCTCTAATTTTTCTGCTAAAAGTTGTTTGAGATATGAGTTGCGACTGCCACCGCCACATAATAAGACTTCATCGGGCATTTGGGGCAAAAAATCGCGATAGCTGCGGAAAATAGAAGCGGCGGTAAATTCGCTTAAAGTTGCCAAACAATCGGCTGGATTGAGTTGTTTTGCTGTAAAATCTTGCCAGCATTTTTCTAAATATTCTTTGCCAAATAATTCCCTTCCTGTAGACTTGGGAGGGGGTAAGTGAAAAAATTCTTCTTCAAGCCAGAGATCGACTAATTGGCGATCGGGCTTTCCCGAAGCTGCCCAAGCACCATCTCGATCGAATGTTTGTTTACCGTCGCTGAAGCGAAATACGGCTAAGTCTAATAAAGAATTTGCCGGGCCGGTATCCCAGCCATAAATTTTGTCTTCCCAGTCTGGGTTATTTTTGGGGGGTAGATAAGTTACGTTACCGATACCACCTAAATTTTGCACGCAGCGAGAGCGATCGGGGTGGCTGAGTAAATATGCGTCTACTTTTGATACTAATGGTGCGCCTTCTCCTCCTGCGGCTATATCGGCGGCGCGAAAGTTACTTACTGTGGGAATTCCTGTTAAATGGGCGATTAATTCTCCTCTTCCTAGTTGCAAACTGTAACCTAAAGTAGAGCGATCGGGGGAATGGGGAGAGCGATGGAATACGGTTTGACCGTGAGATCCGATTAAATTAGCTTCTATATTGGCTTCTTTTTGAATTTTATTGGCTGCTAGAGCGAACTGTGAGGCGATTCGATCGTCTAGTTGGGCTAGTTGCTCCATTGCTAGGGGCGCACCTTCGCAAACGGCTAATATTTGCTGTCTCAGGGATTTTGGATAGGGATAGGTTCGAGCTGCGATCGATTTTACTTTTAAGTTGCCTGAAACTTCGTTACAGCCTGCGATTTCTACTATTGCCGTATCGATACCATCTACAGAAGTGCCGCTGATTAAGCCAATTACATACATCGATCGATTTTTGCTTGAAGACTTATTTAGAATAAATCTTAATTCTATCAGGGGTCAGGGATCGGAATTCAGGAATCGGAAATCAGAAATTCTCTAATCTTGATTCCGATCGCCCTATTTCTATTGTTTTAGTACAATTTCACTTCTGGTATGCCGCGCTTGGGTATGCTACTGATAAAATCGTGTCTTTTATTTTCTGTATAAATAGAAGCCCAAAAACTCAGCAATCCTAAAATTATTAAAACTGCGCCTATTTTTAAAGGAATTGGGCTTATTATGGCGATCGCCGCTAAGAGGATCGATATTTTGGCAATTCGATCCCAAATGTTGCTAATTTTCTCTAAAATTTCTACGGATTTGCGACAGTGAGGGCAATATTTAGAATGTCTGTGCCAGCGATCGTATAATTTATCTTCGGAAATTGGTTCTAATTTAGTTTCCCCAAAAGGATCGCCTCCGGCAAATTCTTCTAACCACTTCCTAAAAATTCCCGCACCAAAATCGGAAGTCGTAGGTAAATAATAAGCTTTAGACCAAGTTTTATTTATTTGAGAATAGGCAATTTCTTGAGTGCTAATTATATTTAAATCTTGGTCGGCAAATTTATATAAAGAAGAATGTTTGAGACCGATCGCTAAATCTTCAGGTAACAATCTCTGCAAAAAGTTTTTTTTCTCTATGGTTGGAAAGCCTAAAAACTGAACTATATTTAAGGAATAACCGGGTTTTGTTGGCACAAAATAGAGCTGAAAGAGAGTTTTTTTGCCGTTATTAAAAGTATATACAGTTGTATTGGAGCAAGGAGATCTAAATTCTCTCTTCATATCCCAATCGCGATTGATAATACTGTAGCCAGTATGTTCGAGTTTAAATCCTTCTTTTGTTATTTCTGAGATTAATTTATATTCTGTCATCGGGATTGCTTTCTTCGAAGAAAAGCTCTCTCCTTCGTGAACGAAAGGAGCATGAAAAGGATCGAAACTATTTTCTACAGATACTGCATAACCTACTGGTACTTCTGCCATAAACCATTGACTGTTACTAATATCTACTATGTCTTCTGGCATTTTTGCAGGTTGAGAAGATAATGATTCTGTTTCGGCTTCTGGACTGTCATCGGGCCAAACCCAAAGCAAGTCTTGAACGACTCGAGTTGGATAAGTATTAACTTTAGATCTTTTGTTTTGACAAGCTGTTTTTTGTATCGGATCTGCTTCATTTATTGCGGGTATTTTAGTACAGTTTCCCGAACTATCGAAACACCAACCGTGATAGCGACAAACTATATTTTCAGCATCAGAATCGATTTTACCTTTAGATAATTCTACTAATTTATGGGGACATAGATCGTCCATTACAACCCAATTATTTTGCTTATTCTTCCAAATAACTAATTTTTTACCTAAAATAGTCATTGGGTTTGGTTCGTTAGGTTTCAAATAATCGATCGGACTTACTGGATACCAATTTTTTGTCCACTTAAATGTTTGTTCTCTTTCTTTTACTGAATTTTGTTGTAAATCGGCATTAACAACCATTGTTCACTCCTTTTTTTGTAAAATAAATTCGATCGCGCCAGAAAATTATTCTTTCAATTTTACTATTTTTTTAATTGAACTTTTTCTGTTTTAGTTCTTTCCTTTTCATATAATTTTAAAGCAAATTGACCGGCTTGAGTATTTCTGAATTTTTTGATGATTTCTTGAAAATCGCTAGGAAAGTCAGAGCTTTTTATGTATAAATTTTCCATTTTTTCTGGACATAAAAGAGGAAGTGACAAACTAGCAAAAGTAATATCTGCTGCTGTAATATGGGAAGTATTTGCTAAATATCTTCGCTCTTTTAATAATTTATTTACATAAGCGAATACCTCTTCTAATTTCTTCAAAGAACTGTTTGTATCTTGGCTGAAAGGCCCTTTATTACTTTCTATGACAAATCTAAAATCTCTTACCAATACCCCAAACATTACGCTTTCCCAACTAGGAATATTTCCATGAAGATTGTTCAGCCAACAAGATAAAGTATGAGTATTGTCACGATTAAAAAATGTTGGATAAATTAATCTCATAACAGTGCTGCCTAAGTTAAGATCTAAATATTCTTCAATTTCCTTCGCTTCTGAATTAGGATAGAGCCACTTATATTTTTCTGGAAATTTTTCAAAAAAATATAATAATATATTCGTTGAATCAGTAATAGTATTTTTATTTTCTAAAACTATTATAGGAACTCGACGATATTCAGCTCTTGTATGATAAAGACTAAAAGGAGCATAAGTCATTAATCCATGAGGTTTTTCTAGATAAGTTTCATTCTGTAAGTCTAATACCCAACGAACTTTTTCACAGTAATGAGAATAAGGTAAAGTGTGAAGAATTGGTTGTTTTAAAGCAGTTTTTGCTGTAAATAATTTAGATTTCAATAAAAATAAGCGAACTAAAAGTAAAATAATAGGATAGTAGACATAGTGATAAAATAAATAATAGTAATAGTCGAAATTTAAAATTTTAGTTGAACTCATTTTTATAGTTTATTAGTAGATTTTTATTTAGTTTTATCTAATTTAGCTGTCAAAGAATAAATATTAATCAAATAACTAACGATCGCAGTTGCCAAACCGCCTAGCCCCGCACCAATAATAGCAACGTTTTTAACTACACCACTCATATTTTTTTGTCGTTTGTTTTGACTAATACCTCTTAATTTATCGTAAAAAGCTTTAATAAGATTATTGAAAATTAAAAAAAGCCGTCGCTCGGGACGGGCCTTGCTGGGATGGGGCTATATTATATAAATCGATTGTAGGCTTTAAAAATTTTTTTTAGCCCTGCAGGATCGACCAAAAAATTGGTGAAGAGCCTATTGCTGCTATACAGTAGTAATCTCTTTTTCTTTGGTAGCTAAAAGCTGTTCGATTTTAGCAGTATATCGATCGGTCACTTTTTGAACTTCTTCTTGCAAATCTCGCGATTCGTCTTCAGAAATATCGCTATTTTTTTCTTGTTTGCGTACTGCATCGACTGCGTCGCGACGAATGTTGCGTAAAGCTACTTTTCCTTCTTCTGCCATTTTACCAGCCAATTTAACTAATTCTTGACGGCGTTCGCTGGTTAAAGGGGGAACGTTCAAACGAATAATACTACCGTCGTTATTAGGAACTAAACCGATATCGGACATTGAAATGGCTTTTTCGATTTGACCCAAACTACCCTTATCGTAAGGTTGAATGCTAATCGTACTAGAATCGGGAGTACTAATATTAGCCAGAGCCTTTAAAGGGGTTTCAGTTCCGTAATATTCTACTGTAACTCGATCGAGCAAACTTGGATTGGCTCTTCCGGTGCGGATCGTATTAAAAGACCTTTGAGTCGACTCGATGGTCTTTTGCATATTTTGTTCTACTTCATCTAACTTCACACATACCTCCTACTGTCGTTCCGACAGGATCTCCTTTAATTGCTCGGATTATATTACCGCGAACGGAGAGATTAAAAACTACTATTGGTATATTATTTTCTTTACAAAGAGCGATCGCTGTAGAATCCATAACTCGTAAATCGTGCTGTAAAACATGACCGTAAGTTAAGGTTTCGTAGCGTTTGGCATTGGGATTTTTTTGAGGATCGCAGTCATAAACACCATCTACTTTGGTAGCTTTAAATATAACTTCGGCATCTATTTCTGCCGCTCTCAAAGCTGCTGTAGTATCGGTTGTAAAGAAAGGATTGCCCGAACCCGCACCGAAGATTACTACTCGACCCTTTTCTAGGTGGCGAATAGCGCGACGACGGATATAAGGTTCTGCAACTTCTTGCATGGCGATCGCCGTTTGCACTCTGGTTGGCACTTCGATTCTTTCTAGAGCATCTTGTAAAGTCAAAGCATTCATCACCGTGGCAATCATGCCTATATAATCTGCCGTTGCCCGATCCATACCTTTAGAGGCTGCTTTAACTCCGCGAAAAATATTGCCACCACCGACGACAACTACTAATTGTACGCCACTTTTGACAACTTCCGCGATTTGTTCGGCAATTTCAGCTACTATTTGCGGGTCGATTCCGTAGCCTAAATCACCCATTAAGGCTTCCCCGCTCAGCTTTAGTAACACCCGGTGGTAAGTCATCTTTAGAAATTGTGCTATTTTTTTGTTTGACTGCTCCCACCTAACATAGCAGCTTTCCGTCCTAGATTTTTATTTGCGCCATCGAATCTCCGATCCTACTGCTTTGGTGCGATCGATTTCTACCTCTTTCCCTGCTAATACGGCCGCGATACTATCTTTTAAATAAGCTTTGTTAACTGATTCTGGTGTGTCTGGAGAATCGTCGATCGCTCCTCCGTAGCATATTTTTCCTGTTTTGTCAATAACAAAAGCTTCTGGAATTGTAGTTACTCCGAAGCAACGAGCAACGTCTTGATTGCTATCGCGAAGGTAGGGGTAATTGAGATTGTGCTGGCTAGCAAAATCTTTCATCAATTTTAAAATATCTTCTGAAGTTGTGTCGATATCGGTAGCATTAATAGCTATTGTCATAAAACTTTGCGCTTCAAACTCGGCTTGAATCTTATTTAGTCGCTCGAGATATTTGTTAACGTAAGGGGATCGATCGTTAATAAAGACTATGGCGATCGCCTTAAACTTTTCCAAATAACGAGTTAGATGATGAACTTGACCGTCAATTCCTGGCAGTTCAAAATCTGGAGCGTAATCGTTTGCAGTTGAATTATTTTTGTTAGTAACCATCTTAAAGTTTGCAATTATTTTCCTGAAAACGTGGCTTAATAGAAATTTACTACTAATAAATTTTGAACTCAAAAAGCCAGATAGTTAAATAGATTAAGTTTTACTAATTGAGTGATAGCCGATCGATTTATATACTAGTTTAGCTGCGGTATATTGAGAAACAACAGAATCCTGTACTGGAGCTAATTCCATCACATCGCAACCGATTACCTCGTAGGTTTGGAAAATTGTTTTTAGAAATTTTAGTATTGCATACCAGGACAGCCCTCCGGGTTCGGGAGTTCCTACTCCAGGAAGAGAACTAGGATCGATACCGTCGAGATCGATGGTAATAAATACTTTTGGGGTTTTAATCGCTGCGATCGCTTTTTCGATCCAATCAGGATCGTTTGCCAAGTCTTTGGCCCATATTACCGGAATTTGCCGTTCTTTTATCAATTTAGCCTCCTCAATACAAATACTGCGAATGCCTACTGGTAAAATCGGTAAGTTGAGATCTAGAATGCGACGCATCACACAAGCATGATTGTAGATCGAGCCGAGATATTGGTGACGTAAATCGCCGTGAGCGTCAATTTGAACTACTGTAAATGGTTCTTGATATTTTTTTTGATAAGCTTTGACTACTCCAGCAGTAATACTATGTTCTCCTCCGAGGGTAATTACAAATTTATTATCGGCTATTAATTTAGAAACCGCTCGCTCGGTTTGTTGTAACATTAGTTCGGGAGCAAGATCGGGATCTACACAACTATCGGCTACCGTTGGATGAGTGTAAATACCAATTTGGTTGCAAATTTCTCGTTCTAATTCTTCGTCGTAAGCTTCTAATTGACAAGAAGCATTGAGAATAGCTGCCGGGCCGTTTTTGCATCCCTTACGGTAAGTCGTCGTATATTCATAGGGAACTGGTAATATTACGACTTGTGAGGCTTCGTATGATGGAGCGATCGCTTCGGAACTAATAAATGACTCTAAAACGTTAGAAGATTGCAAAATCATTACCAATAGCTGCCAGAAGATATTACAGAGTGTAAAGAAAAAGGTTAAGCTAAATCTAATATTAAATTTTTTAAAGCTAAACTTAATCTTCCAGCCCGATTATGCCATCTTTTGTTACTTCTCCAACAGATTTCAATTCTAATCCTAAAACTTGGAATTGGCGCGACTATTCTATTTGCTACCAAAGTTACGGAGAGACCGGCCCTGCTGTGGTTTTAATTCATGGTTTCGGGGCTTCTTGGGGACATTGGCGCAAAAATTTACCCGTTTTGGGACAAAATTTTCGCTGTTACGCGATCGATCTAATTGGTTTTGGCGGATCGTCTAAGCCGGCCCCTGGAGTAGAAATAGATTACACTTTCGATACCTGGAGTCAGCAGATCGCCGATTTTTGCCGCGAGGTAGTGCAAAGTCCGGTTTTTTTGGTGGGTAATTCGATCGGTTGTGTAGCCGCAATGCAAGTCGCCGTCGATAATCCAGATATAGCTGAAGGTGTGGCTATTCTCAATTGTTCTTTAAGATTATTTCACGATCGCAAGCGATTGACTCTACCTTGGTATCAACGTTATGGCGTACCTGTAGTCCAGAAGATCTTCAGCAATAAAGCGATCGGCAATATTTTCTTCAAACAAATAGCTCGACCGAAACAATTACGTAAAATCCTTTTAGAAGCTTATCATCGCCCTGAAGCTGTCTCAGATGAATTAATCGATATTTTATTGAAGCCAGCTCGAGAAGAAGGTGCTGCAGACGTATTTCTGGCTTTTATCGGTTATTCTCAAGGGCCTCTAGCTGAAGATCTGTTGCCCAATTTACCCTGTCCTGCTATTATCCTTTGGGGAGATAAAGATCCTTGGGAACCGATCGAAATGGGTCGAGAATTCGCTAATTTTTCTACTGTAGAAAGATTTATTCCCCTTGAAGGTTTGGGTCATTGTCCTCAAGATGAAGCTCCAGAAGTAGTCAATCCTATTTTGCAAGAATGGATCTTAGCTAAAGCATAAAGTTAAATTTTTTTAGGGTTTTTAGGAGGGCGATCGCATTCCTATTTTTTTGATGTGTTAGTAAATGATGATATTTCTTTTTTTTGTCACCAGATTGCAACCAGTAAGTGTTTAAATCTGATTAAAAGCATAAAAGCCTATCCTACTTAAAGTCGCCCCCCTAGGCGACATTTTTTTTGCCTTTTATTATCGCTTTGGATTATATATTCTATTTGTATGAATTATATAACGATCTCGTCTTTGCAGCGTAAAATTTTTTCTGCTTCTGGATCGGGAATTATGGTATTGATGCTCAAACGATAAAAATGATTAAAGCGATCGCGGTTTACCCAATTTGGTAAAGTTTCCTTTCTTTTGCTAATAAATATCTTTTGAAAATTAGGGTAAGAAATTCCTTTTAAAGAATCTCTTGTCGTTACGATACAACGGGCGCAAGGATTAATTCCATTAAATAAAACGTCGCCAATTTTAAATTTTACTAGCTCTCCTTCCCCAGCAAATAATCTATCTTCCCAAAAAGCCGGAACGCCATCAATTTCTAAATTCGATCGCAAACGCTGACGCATTTCTTCTACAGTTATATTTTCGTACCAAGAGGCTACTTCTTTAAGAGTTGCCGTGCTAATAATAGTCGGGCCGTTAGCTTTGGTATCGTCAGGAAATCCAGTTAAAGTATTTTGAATAAGTTTAATTTTTAGATCTAAAAAGTTACTCAACCAAGCTTCTAAATCGTTTTTTTCTTTTTCTAAATTGAAAGTAAATACTTCTTTTTTATCTTCTATTTGGAGAGAAATATTTTTACAATCGTCATCAAAATTCGCCCTTAGCAAATGTATTTTACGATCGCGTTTGCCATTAACAAATTTACCTTTTTCATCGACCAAACACCATTCTCGATCGCCCTCGATCGCCCCGCTTTTTAAAAGTTTTGCTTCTTTTACTTCAATTCGATCTAAAGATTTAATCGGATAAATAAAAATTCTCGCCAGATATGGTTTCATAAATCAAGTTCGGGATCGCTTCCTTCGATACGGATCGACTAATTCTTAACCTAGAAACGCTCCAGCAGCAGCTAGCTTCGAACAAATCTTAACAGCAACCTCATTCAACATCACATCTCTATTCGGTTTTCTGTAACATTCACTACTTAAAATTATGTTATAACTATAAATGAAAGAGTCAAGAAACGATAACAAACCAAATTAGCAATCGGAGCAATATATTATGAACACTCAACAACAAGCCCGCGCGCTGATGATGCGCCACCACCACGCCATCAAAAACCGTCAACAATCGATGTTAGGCCGCAGTGGTGCTGAAATAGGCATGGATATTTATAACAGTGGTTACTGGGGTACTATTCAAGGAAAACCCCATCCCACTTTTCGCAAAAACTACGATCGTTC
>CAYWIH010000059.1:0-15031 GCA_964458305.1 uncultured bacterium
AGTTATTTACTTTGGGTTTGTTTCTGGTTTCTCAAAATTAGATTCCGAAAATAAAATAAGTGGCAAGGATTTAAATTTATAATTCGATTTTTTGTTGAATTTTTTTGAGCTTATTTTATAACATTTCTGAAAAATATGGCTGCATATACAAAAACTATAAATCCGTCATATACCGATCGATAATTGCTATTCTGACTTTTAACTTTCTAATAATAATACTAAACGGAAACTATCTTATAAGATCGAATTTATTACTGGTTAATCTTTACTCTAGTTTTTTATCTTTTTTTACATACATAATAGTTTCTTTTTTTTCGAGCGAATTTAGATTTTTTTCGGGAAAACATTCAAGAATTACTTTTTTTAAGAGCGGCCATTATTTGGTTACTATTTTATTTATATTATTATATTTTTTAAAGCGATCGTTTTTTCGATTTTTTTTCGAGCGAATTCATATTTTTTTCGGGAAAACATTCAAGAATTACTTTTTTTAAGGTCGGCTGTTATTGCTTTGCTATTTTATTTATTTGCCTCAATTTTTTAAAGAAGAATTTCTTAAATATTTTTTTGATAGCAGTCGTATATTTCAGGATAAAAACACGCAAAAATTACTTTTTCAATTCTATTTTCTCCTCCTAAATATTTTTTGACTTCAGTTAGAGCTATTTTAGTAGCTATTTCTAAAGGAAATTCATAAGCACCCGTACTAATAGCCGGAAAAACAAGAGATTGAATTTTATATTCTGTAGCTATGTTTAAACTATTACGATAACAATTTGCTAATATTTTTTCTTCTCCATAATTACCACCTTCCCAAACCGGGCCGACGGTATGAATTACCCATTTAGCCGGAAGATTATAACCTTTAGTAATTTTAGCTTCTCCTTCTTCGCACCAGCCAATTTTTATACATTCTTCTTCTAATCCCAAACCTGCTGCTTTGTGAATAGCCCCACTAACTCCACCACCAGCTAATAAAGAATTATTCGCCGCATTAACGATCGCATCTACTTTTTGCTGGGTAATATCTCCTTGTATTAGTAATATTTGTTTGCTATTTGCTAAGTCTAATTTTGTCATTATTTTTGCGATATTAGTTACATTTTTACTGAAAAAACAGCAAGTACTTTCTTCGATCGAATATTATTTACTTATTTCTATTTTTTTAGGCTATTGTTTCTTAGATATTTTTTTGATAACAGTCGTATATTTTGGCAGAAAAACAAACAAAAACTACTTTTTCAATTGTATTTTCTCCTTCTAAATATTTTTTAACTTCAGTTATAGCTATATTAGTAGCCAGTTCGATCGGATATTGATAAACTCCCGTACTAATAGCCGGAAAAGCGATCGAACTAATCTTATTTTCTGTAGCTATTTCTAAACTGCGACGATAACAATTTGCTAATAGATAATCTTCTCCTTGGTTTCCTCCTCGCCAAACCGGGCCGACGGTATGAATTACCCATTTTGCAGGTAAATTATAGCCGAGAGTAATTTTAGCATCTCCAGTAGCACAGCCTCCAATTTTGCGACATTCTGTTAATAATTCCGGGCCTGCTGCACGATGGATCGCCCCGTCTACCCCTCCACCACCTAATAAAGAATTATTTGCCGCATTAACGATCGCATCTACTTTTTGCTGGGTAATATCTCCTTGTATTACTAATATTTGTTTGCTATTTGCTAAGTCTAATTTTGTCATTATTTTTATTTTTCTTTACTAGCAATAAAAGCAACGCGGGCGATCGGTAATTTATAATCTCCGTAATTTTCGATCGTTTCAATTTTAAATCCTACTTCTTTCAATTTTGCCTCAATATCATTTCTGGAATATAATTGCTGTCGATGTATCTCTTCATCTCGACGATAATATTCTCCTATTTTCCGAAAAGTAATAATCCGACGAGTGAGGATATTTTCTTGGAGATCTTCTTTTTTTTCTACTAAAACGAGCCAATCTTTTCCTTCTTTAAAGTCTCGATGTATTTTTTGATTTTTAATTTGTCCTGCTTCAACTATATCGAAAATAAAAACACCTCCAGAAATTAATGCTTTATACACTCGATCGAACAGTTTTACTAACTCTAAATTATTATTATTTTCTCCTTCAAATAGATAATTAAAACATTCTCCGATCGCGATAACGGCATGACAATTTGGAATTTCTATTTTAAATACAGAGCCTAATTTAAATTCAGCCTCCGGCACTCTTTTTTTAGCAAGATTTAGCATAGCTTTCGATCTATCTATCCCTATAACCCGATAACCAACTTTTACTAATTCTTTTGCCGATAGTCCACTACCACAACCTAAATCTACGATCGAGCCTTCCTTTATTTTATTGCGATCGAAAATCTCTAATATCCCCGGAATAGATTTAACAGCCCAGTCGCTAAAACCTAGATCGTGTATGTATGCTAAGTCTTTTTTATAAAATTCTTCCATAGTTTATTTTTTATCCGATCTTCTCTATTTAATTTAATTTTGTTTCTCGATCGTTGTAGATATTTTATCCCCATTTCTTGTTCTATATAATACAACATAAAAATCTATTTTCTGAGACGATCGATCGAGGATCTAAAAAAAATCCATCTATAAAATCATTCATCTATTTTGTTTTTATGGAATTGTTTAGCAGGAGACAAATTATGAAGGTATCTTATCTTAATTTTGGTCTGAGAAGTTTAGCTATTTTTTCTATTACTGGCTATCAAAAATATATTTCTCCCTATAAAAGATTTAGCTGCGCTAGTAGAATATTACACGGTGGTGAATCTTGCTCTCAATACATTAAAAATGTTATTGCCAAACACAGTTTAGTGACCGCAATACAATTGTCTCGTCAAAGATTTAAAGCTTGTCGAGATGCCTATAAAATACTCGATCGGCAATCTCTTAATTTAAACAACGATCCTACTGCTTCGGTAGATGGTTGCGACTTCGGTTGTCACGACTTGGAGGGTTTTGAGTGTTGTTTCGATTTTATTGATGAAAGGTGGTTTGAAAAAAAACAACAAGAATAAAGGGTATCGATCGAGCTTGGATTTATTATGACCGACTATTCGGTCATCAGGTACGTTAAAGGGATTTGAAGAAATTGCACTTGGTGGGAGCTGATTGTTAAATTGAGATCGCTCAATCGATCTCAAGAGAAGATAATGACAAAAAAACAAGTGTTTGAGAAAACAAATAGCTCTAAAAGAGTTTTAGAATTATTATCAACTTTAAGTTATCGATCGGAAGCACTAGATAGTTATTTAGAAGAAATTGCAGTGGGTGTAAGCCGATTGTTAAATTTAGATTGCTCGGTAGTGACTTATTGCTGGGAAGATCGAGAAAAAATTATGGCCAGCAGTGTCGATTTAATCGAAGCAGGACAAGTATATTCCTTACATGGAACTTTAACTAAAACAGTAGTAAGTACTGGTAAAACTTTAAGAGTTGAAGATACTACTATTGAAACAAAATACGGACAAGCACCATTTGGATATCGCTCTTATTTAGGCGTACCATTAAGAACACCTCAAAGCAAAACAATCGGTACAATTTGTTCTTTTTGCGAACGACCTCGAATTTTTACTAATGAAGAATTAAAAACAGTTCAATTATTTGCAGAACGAGCGGCGATCGCGATCGATAACTATAACCTCTACCAGCAACAAAGAGATTTTAATGAGGCTTTAGAAGCAGAAGTAACCTTGCGGACTAACGAGTTAAAAGCAGCCCAAAATCGATTAATTGAAAAAGAAAAATTAGCAGCGATCGGACAATTTGCTTCGACGATCGTTCATGAAATTCGCAATCCTTTAACCACGATAGTTATGGGATTACAAGCAATGGCAAAGCTCGATTTACAAAGACGAGATCGCAATCGTTTATCGTTAGCTTTAGAAGAAAGCGATCGGCTTCATTTGCTCCTTAAAGAAATTTTGCTTTATGCCAAACCACAAAAACTGCAATTAGTAGAAATAGAGTTAGAGCAATTTTTAAGGGAAATAATACTAGCTTTAGCAGAAATGCCAGTAGCCAAAAACAAACAAATTAAATTAATTTGTTCTCAAGAAAATTTGAAAATTAAAGCCGATCGCTCCAAACTAAAACAAGTTATAATCAACTTAATTCAAAATGCCCTCGAAGCCAGTCCGATCGAAAAAACAGTTACTTGTAAAGTTAATTCAGAAGCAAGATCTTCTCTTACCATAATTAGCATCCATAATTGGGGCTTACCAATCGATCGAGAACTTTTACCATTACTTTGCGAGCCTTTTGTTTCTAATAAATCGGGAGGAACTGGATTAGGTTTGGCTATTGTCAAACAAATTGTTAAAGCTCATCGCGGCAATCTCTCGATCGAATCTAATACTGTTGCAGGAACTACTATTAGTTTTACTATTCCTGGTTAATTAAAATTACATTTGGCTCTAAATTTTTTGATTGCTTATTTTTTTTATTATTTAGAATCAATAATTACAAATTTTTTTGCTTTTAAAATGACCGTCTAGTCGGTCATCAGGTACTTTAAACGCCGCTCGAGTCAGATTGCTACACAAGGATCTAATTTAAAATTCAGTTTACTAGTTATGACTCGATTTTCTCTAGATCTCGATCGAAATAGTATCGCGACTTAATTTTTCCGTCTATTTCTAACTTGTAGAATATTTTTCGCTCTTTGTAGTGCCACTTTAGATAAGTTCAGATTACAGCAATCTTTAACTTTGAGCGATCGACCCAGAAGAAGATTGTAAAGTTTTCTATCTTTAAAATGACCGACTGTTCGGTCATCAGGTACGCTGAAATTAACAAAGGCGATCGAGGATTAAAAATGAGTCCGAAAATTGTTGATAAAGAAGAGAAAAGAAAAAAGATCGTTGCTGCAGCATTAAAAGTCTTTGCCAGTAAAGGATATAAAGGGACGAGGACGATCGATATTGCCGAAGCAGCCAGAATAGGAAAAGGAACGATTTACGAATATTTTCGCAGCAAAGAGGAGCTAATCGAAGCTATTTTTGAGAGATTATTTCTCGATTACGAACTGAGACTAGAAGAGTTAGCAGAAAGTTATTTAACTCCAGTCGAAGCTATTTTAGCAAGCTTCGAGCAAATGATGGCAGATGCAGACGAATATGCCGATCTAGTGCCAGTTTACTTTGAATTGTGGACTGCGAAAGATTTAAATGAAAAATTAGGCTTCGATCGGCAGATGTCGGAGTGGTTTGAAAAATTTGGATCGGCATATCAAGATCTGATTGTCAAAGGACAAAAAAGAGGAGAAATTAACCCAGAAATAGATGCCGAAGCATTGGGAAGGACGTTAGTCAGCGCGATCGACGGAATTATTTTACATTACTGTTTGTTTCAGCCGCCAAAAAGCTTCTTTAAAAGACAGCAAAAGGAGTTAGAGAGGATGGTAAGGAATGTTTTAGATTTAGGTAAAAAAGAGGGATAAAAATTATGGAATCTGCGGTAAAAAAAATCGATATCTTAATCGGTACTGATGCTACAAAATTGGAAAAGATCCTGGGTTGGATGGCGGGTATAGTGGGAGCGAGTCTTTATCTCTACTTCGCTTTAAATGATACTTTTAATTGGTCGATTTGGCAGTATTTGCTAGCTAGTTTCATTGCTTTTGATGTTGTTGGAGGTGCGGTTGCTAATTCCCTTAATTCCTGCAAACAATTTTATCAATCTTCTCCTCTAGCCAACGAACCGATTTACCTTCGTCTGGTAAAAAATAAACTATTCTTTGCTGCGATCCACATTCATCCTTTAGTAATCGGATCTTGTTTCGGATCGATCGATCTATTATCTGGTTTGTTTTGGTACGTTGCGCTACTCGTTTCTGTTTTAATTACCATCAAAGTTCCGCTTTACTTATCCAGACCGATCGCCATATCTTTCGTCGCGATCGCCATTATTTTAAACTATTACGCGATCGAACCAATTGTCGGATTTGAATGGTTTATACCTTTACTTTTCCTCAAAATTGTCCTCGGTCATACCGTCACAGAAGAACCGTATCGATCGACAAGTAAATAAGAGAGGTAAATTTTTCGTTTTTTAATGACCGAACAGTCGGTCATCGGGTACGCTGAAATTAACAAGGGTAAATTCTCATGAGTATCGATCTCTACGAACCGATTAATAAGCTCAAATTCTCACAAAAACTAAAAAGAGCTTTTCGTTGGCTGAGCGATCGCGCTTGTAATAACAAAGGAGATAATAACGATGTCAAAACAATACAAATACCAACAACAAGATTCTTCCCAAACATTACAACAAGGATTAGCAGAATATTACGCAAGTATTCCGGGCTTAATTATTCCCGAAGCTACTAAAGACAAAGAAACCGCAAAAATGCTAACTTTACACGACGTCACCCACGTAATTTTTGGTTGCAGTACGGAAATTGAAGATGAATTTCTTTGCGATACTTGGACTATATTCGGTTCGAACGTATCATTTTCAAAATATCTCGAATATATGCAATATCCAGAAAGCCAGCAGATTTTTAAAGAAGTAGGATATTTGAAAATTATTTGGATCGGAATTAAAATTTTTCCGCAGATCTTAAAAGTAATTTGGCAGACTAGAAAAATGTCAAAAAAATGGGGTTGGACAAATTATAAAAAATACCTCTATCGACCCCTTAAAGATATTCGCCAGGAATTTAATATTTGTTTGGTCTAAAATTTTAACTGGCTGCGGCATATATAAAATAATGTACTCCTCCGCAATTGCAAATAGTTGAAATCTATTTAAAAATTGGCCTTCTGCCTTTTGCAATCAAGCCTTTGTCTTCTTTTAAACTATTCCCTCTAGTTAGAAAAAATGAGGGAATTTTTAATTTTTTCGTAGCAATCTTCGACAGATTTTCTCTCTTTCATTGCCGCAACCAAAGCTTGATAAGCTACTTTATTTTGCTCGATTAAATTACTAGCTTGCATGCGCGAGTATCGTTCTTTTAAAATACAATTTTGTCGGGAAACACCTAAAGATGTCAAAGCAGATCGTAAAGCAGCGCGATCCTCTTTTCCTCCTTCTGCTGTACCGTAAACGAAGGTTTCGGCCGCAATTCCAGCCATAAATACTTTACAATATTTATCCGTAACTAGAGATATTTCTTGGGTCTTAGTGGTATTTTTAGGTAAAGCAGAAGTATCGAAAATTACTCCACCCCTACCCGATCGACCTTGTTTGAGAGCTTCGATCGCAGTTAAAGTATAACCAGTAACGGGAATATCTAAAAGATAAGCCACTAAAAAATGACCCGCTTCGTGATGCAAAACTCTTTCTCTTTCTCGATCGCTAGCAAAAAAATCTAAAAGTAGGGTGACTCCTTTATTTTCAAAACCGAGAGTGTCGATCGTACCCAATACTAAAATAGCAAAGGTCAATCCTGCCGGAATAGTTGGGGAAAGATTGAGAAAAGGACTAAGTAAAGATAAAAAAGTGATACTAAATACGCCGATAGCGACTAAATTAAGGGCAGTTTGTTGCATAAAATTTAATAAACTAAAGCAATTGAGGCTCGAATAAAACTTAATTTAACATAAAGCAAAATACTTTTATATTTGTTATATGACGAACGAGATCGAACCAATTATAGTAATAGGCGGCGGACTGGCCGGAACTGAAGCTGCTTGGCAAATAGCTAAAGCTGGAATTCCCGTTATTTTGCAGGAAATGCGACCCGTAGCGACTTCCCCAGCACACCATACCCCAGAATTAGCAGAATTAGTCTGTAGTAATTCTTTCGGGGCCAAAAAAAGCGATCGCGCTGCTGGTTTGCTACACGAAGAATTGCGTCGTAATGGTTCTATTATTATTAATACCGCAGATCGACATTCCGTACCAGCAGGGGGTGCTTTAGCGGTCGATCGGGCGGTTTTTAGCAGCGAATTGACATCCGCGATAGCCGAACATCCTTTAATCGAATTGCGTCGCGAAATAGCTCTAGAAATACCTACTGAGGGTATAGTCGTTCTGGCAAGCGGCCCCCTGACTACAGAAAATTTAGCCAAAGATTTGCAGCAGTTTACTGGGATGGAATATCTCAGCTTTTTTGATGCCGCATCTCCGATCGTAGTCGGAGAATCGATCGATCGCGAAATTGCTTTTCTTGCTTCCCGTTACGACAAAGGCGAGGCTGCTTATTTAAATTGTCCCATGAATCGGGAGGAGTATTTACATTTTTATCAAGAATTATCCGGTGCAGAAACAGCAGAATTAAAAGATTTCGAACTGGAAACTGCTAAGTTTTTTGAAGGATGTTTGCCGATCGAGGAGTTAGCGCGGCGCGGAGAGGATACAATGCGTTACGGGCCTCTCAAACCTGTGGGATTGTTCGATGCTCGTTTGGGAGATTTTCGCGATCGTGAAAATAAATCTAAACGTCCCTATGCTGTCGTGCAACTGCGTCAAGAAGATAAAGCTGGTCAATTATGGAATATGGTCGGTTTTCAAACTAATTTACGTTGGGGGGAACAAAAAAGAGTTTTTAGAACTATTCCGGGTTTGCAAAATGCCGAGTTTGTCAGAATGGGAGTCATGCATCGCAATACTTTTATCAATTCTCCCCAATTATTGAATGCTGCCTTACAATTTAAAAATCGACCCAATTTATTCGCCGCAGGTCAATTAATCGGTACTGAAGGTTATACTGCTGCTGCTGCTGGAGGTTGGTTAGCTGGCACTAATGCCGCAAGACAGGCTTTAGGAAAAGAGCCTTTAACAATGCCCGCAACTACGATGATGGGAGCTTTGTTTGCCTTTATTAGTTCCGCATCTCCCAAACATTTTCAACCCATGCCGCCTAATTTCGGTATTTTACCAGCTTTGGCTGTCAAAATTCGCAAAAAACAAGAAAGATACGGAGCTTACCGCGATCGCGCTTTAGCGGATTTAGATTTTTGGCAAAAGAATGTCCAAAATAACACGGTATTAGTTGTTTAGAAAAGAATAACACCCTTAAGTAAATTTTTCAACAGTGGAGGTAAGATGAAAGAACAATTTATTACTTGGTTAAATCGCTTGTTGATTGCCGATGTTTTTTTAGTAATGTTTGGCGGAATTTGGTTTTTTATCGCCGCGATCGGCGAATTTTTAGGAGTATCTCTCGGTTTCGATTTATTTTACCAACTCTGGCAGCCTTTATTTAATCCAGCTATTTCTATTTTAATTGGCGGGATAATTTTAAATTGGATAATCAATAAAATTACGCAAACAACTACGTCTAATAGTAATTCTCAAAAATAGCTAGATAATATATGAAAATTTATATAACACCACCAAACAGGCTAAAGATCGATTAAAAATCAATAATAATATTAAAGTCCGCAAACTTGAGTCCGTTCTAGAACGATCCAATGAGCCAAAGAATGTAAAGATTTTTGTTGCGGATAGATCGTGCTTAAAGTAGGATAATATCCAGGTGGTTTTTCAGCTTCAACAGCAGAATTGTTTTCTACTCGATCGCGAAAATCTTGATAATTATCCAAGCTATATTCTTGAAGTTCTCGACCCGTTTCTAAATAGATTTGTTTCTGTACGGTAAAGCCAAATTCTCCGTCGGAATATTGTTTCCAAAGCTGATTTACTTCGATCAATTCTTGACAATTAAGATTGCTTTCGATCGCATCTATTTGCAGTTCGTTGCCGATCGATTCGATCAATATTCGATCGGTTACTAAATCGGCTTCTTGCCAATTTTGTTGCGATAAATGTTCTTCTAGTTTGACTAAATCCTTAGTATAAGAATTTGCATTTATTAAAAATTTAGCAGCAATTCCAATTGAAATTAATCCTAAAATTGAGCCTAATGTTACGGTTAAATATTTTACTATATTCTGAGTCGTTCGCCTTTTTTTTCTTGCCGACGAAATAGCTTCAGGGAAAATTTTATTTAACGCAATTAATGCTTCATCTGCATTTTGATATCGGTTTTGAAAATCAAAACACATCATTTTACTATAAAAATCAGCTAATTTATCGCTCATTTTAACCCGATCGCGCCAAAAAATTTCTCCAGATTTAGAGTCTACTTTAATATCTTTCGGTCTCAAACCACTCAGGGCAATAATTCCAATTACACCTACTGCATAAATATCGCTAGCTAACTGAGGATATCCTAACGATTGTTCGGGAGACATATAACCGCTAGAACCTATTTTAGTCGTATTGGGTTGATGTCGGTTTGCATGAAAATCAAACTCTTTAACTATCCCAAAATCAATTATTACTAATTTACCATCTTTTTTTCGCCTCATAATGTTAGACGGTTTAAGATCTCGATGGATAATATTGCCATCGTGAATTACTTTTAAAACTTCTAAAATTTCTCGCAATAATTCGATCGTTTCTACTTCGCTTAATTGCCGATCCGGTTCGATTTCTTCGCTTAACTCCGTACCCTCGATAAATTCTTGGACTAAATAAAACTGTTCGTCTTGACAAAAGTGAGCGTACAAACGGGGTATGCGATCGTGTTCCCCGAGATGGTATAATGATTTGGCTTCTCGCTCGAACAATTTTTTAGCAATTGCTAACTTTTGCTCGTTAGGGTTTTGCGGCGATAAACGTTTGACTACGCAATAAGGTCGATTTGGTAAAGCAGTATCGATCGCCAAATAAGTATAAGCAAATCCCCCCCTACCTATTTGCTTGAGAACTACATACCTGCTCAGAAGCGTTTTGCCAACGAGACTAATTGTTTCTGTCATAAAATTTTACAAATATAACTCATTGTTTTGTTAATTATTAAATAATTAAATTTCGTTCAAATCCCGCCTTTGCTGTTAAAAATATTAAAAATTAATCCCAAGACAATTCTTGTTTAATTTCAATTTTACGACTATTCATAGCTTCAATAAATAAATCGGTGGATAAAGCACGTTCTACGGGCCAAATACCGGGTTTATTTAGTTTACCCGATAAAATTAACTCAGCCACAGTACCAGTTCCCATTCCTGCAGCGATCGCCGTATTTTCGTGTAACATAGTAGAGCGAAAAATAGCAGTTTTACCGTCTTTTTTACCAGTAATTTCCGATCGCATTGCTACCCCAATACCGCTAAAGCGATCGCTAATTAAAGTCATGAAATAGCTAACTTGAGAGAAAAATTCGATTCCGGCTTTACTCTGTACCCAAGAGCGTGGAAAAATATGGGCTGTAATCCAGGTAAGATGGTTGTATAAATCTGGATAAGAACCAAATTTGGTAATTACACTATCCACACCGAAAGACTCGGGAAAAGAATGAGTTTCCGGTACGTCGAACCAATATACCCCTATTTTGCCGTAAGGTTGGGGAAATTCGACAGTTTCGCGATCGCTGTAGGGTAAAACTTGCTGCCATTTTCGGCCGATCCAAGCCTTAAAAGGTCGATCCAAGCCTAAAAATGTGGTTCGCATTACCGTTACCCCAGCACCTCCAGATCCGGCTACTACGTAGCTTAAATGAATTTTTTCAGCACTGTCAAGACCTTCGACTCCCTGACGCACCATACTATTGGAAATACCCGGAAAAATGCCAGTATTTAATACGGCAGTAACTCCTTTATCGATCGCATCGGTGCGGTATTTTACCACTCTTTCGTAAAAAGAACGATGGTCGCTGACATCGAGATAATTTACCCCCTCTTCGATCGATAATTCTACTACTTTACCATCTCGGTAGTGAAAAGGCCCGGCACAATGTATGACTAGATCGCTTGAAGCGATCGCTTTTCGTAATGCTTCGGTATCTGCTAAGTCTAAAGCAAGAAAGTCCAACCCTTTTTCTAAATTTTGCTTTTTTTGCCTTCCGGTTACGATTACATCAGCATCTGTATGGCTAGCAATATCGAGAGCGACGCTTTTACCAATTCTACCTTGACCGCCGAGAACTAACACTTTTTTTGTCATAGTCCTGTCAATTTTTTTCTAATTTAGCTCAATTTAGTACCATAAATAGTTTAAAAAATTAACCGCCTTTGCGATCGACCCTCCCCAGAGAGATGCTACAAAATTGATATCATAGTAAAGGTTTAGTTTTTAAAAGTAACGATCTAAGTATTATTCTAATGAATAAAATTACAATTCATTTTTATTCCGAGTTTATACTTAGTTATAAACTTTAAGATCCCGATCTAGTCGGTTCGAAACTTATTTAAAAAACAATAATAAGTAGCAGAAATTTAAAGTAAATATTATCAAAAAAAAAGCAAAATCTATTTAATAGGAAAATTAATCGGGAGCAAAGAGCGATGAAAAAAATTGCTTTATTGGTGGGAGTTAGCGAATACGAAAGCGATTTTACAAACCTTCCCCAAGCCGTCAAAGATGTAGAAGCTATGGCAAAAGTTTTAGTCCATTCAGAGATGGGAGATTTCGATCGATCCAATATAGCCATTTTACAAAATCCCGAACGGCAAAAAATGGAAGAAGCAATCGAAGAATTATTTATCGATCGACAAATAAACGATTTAGTATTATTGTTTTTTTCCGGTCACGGCATTAAAGATGAAAATGGCAAACTATATTTAGCTGCCAAAAATACTCGCAAAACCAAACAAGGAGAATTAATTAGATCTTCGGCAATAGCAGCTCGATTCATTCATGAAACTATGAACCGCAGCAGTTCGATGCGTCAAGTAATAATTCTTGATAGTTGTTTTAGCGGTGCTTTTGGTGAGAATTTATTAGCTAAAGACGACGGAGCGATCGACCTCAAACAAGAATTAGGTGGCGAAGGAAGGGCAATTTTAACCTCTTCCGCTTCGACTCAATATTCTTTTGAAGAGAAGGGAGAAAATCTCTCAATTTATACTAGATATTTATTAGAAGGCATTCAAACTGGTAAAGCCGATCGCAATAAAGACGGTTTTATTTCAGTAGGAGAACTCCACCAATACGTTAGCGATCGACTTCAAGAAATTAAACCAGCAATGCAACCGAAAATTTACCTCGGTAAAGGAGGAAATACTATTAATTTAGTTCGCATTCCTATCGGAGATTTTAAAGAAAAATATCGCCAAGAAATCGAGCAATATTGTAACGGCAACGAAATTACTTTTGTTGGTAGAAAAATATTAGATACTTTAAGGGTTAATTTAGGTTTATCGGCAGTCGAAGCCAATCAAATTGAATCGGAATTTTTAGAACCATTAAGAGAAGAATTTAACCAAAAATTACAGCGATACGAACGCGATTTTACCGACGCACTCAAACAAGAAGTACCTTTAAGCGAAGAAGATCTAGATCGACTCAGGAAAAGTCTGCAGCAACTCTTAGATTTAAAAGATGAAGATACTCGCGCGATCGAAGCTAAAGTAAAATCTCAAATTGAAGCCTACAAACAGCGATTAGCGCAATACGAACAACAACTAATCTCGGCAATGCGCCAAGAAAATACTTTAAGTCAAACAACTCGCAATCGACTGCAACAAATGCAAGAACAATGGCAACTCAGCGAGCGAGATGTAGCCATCATTGAAAAGCGCGCTAACATCGAAAATAGATTATACAAACAAAAATTATCTCAATACGAGCGATCGTTAATTTCAGAAATTCAAAAACAATATCCCCTCGGAACTAAACAGCGTCGAGAATTGGAAAAACATCGCATCAATTTACGACTTAATTCTGAAGATGTAGCCGAAATTGAAAATAAAATTACCAAAAAAATTGAAGCATACAAACAGAATTTAAGAGAATACAAACAACTTCTAGAACGAGCGATCGCCAATAGCTATCCTATCAGTAAAGAAATTCGTCAAGAATTAGACCAATTTAAACAAGTTTTGCAACTGCGAGATGAAGACGTTCAAAAAATAGAAGCAAAATTAATACAAAATAAATCTCAAAAATCTTCGTCAATTCAGTTGGTAAATAATCCTCAAAAACGAGGTCAATTTGTCAGAAAAAAATCCCAACAAAGACCCCAGCAAAGTAACTCTAATATCCCTAGGAGAGAGTATCTAAAATATATTTTCTTCGTCGGCATCGGCGTATCTTTAGCTCTGATTAAAAATTTATGGCCGAGTGGAACGACAATAAAAGCAAATAACAATACATCTGACAAACAAACCAAAAACCCAGACAAAATTGACCCCCCAACTAACTCGCAATTACTCGAAAAACCCAAACCAGAAGACGAAGAAAAAGAACCACCAAAAGAAGCTAACAAACCAGTAGCAACATCTTCATCTCTGCCATTAAAACCCAATCAATTTGAAACCGTTACCGTCAACCAAAGCGGTCAAATAATTACTAGAAATAAACAAACAGCCCAACAATTTAGCGAAAATCTTGGCAACAATCTTAACCTCGAAATGATTGCCATACCTGCTGGTAGTTTTACAATGGGATCTTCACCTCAAGAAAGATTTTCTCAACCCAGCGAACGCCCCCAGCATCAAGTTAATCTTAAAGCCTTTTCGATCGGTAAATTTCAAATAACTCAAGCACAATGGCAAGCCGTCGCTAAGCTACCCAAAATCGATCGAGATTTAAACCTCAATCCATCTAATTTTAAAGGAAATCTTCGCCCAGTAGAAAGTATTTCTTGGGACGAGGCGATCGAATTTTGTAAAAGACTCTCGCAACAAACCGGACGAAAATATCGCTTACCAACCGAAGCAGAATGGGAATATGCAGCAAAAGCCGGTACTACTACTCCTTTTTACTTCGGCCCCACCAAAACTAGCCAGGTAGCCAATTATAACCCCCGCTATCCCTACCTTAAACGCGAACAATACCCACGATACAGAGATAGCACCACTAACGTAGGTAGTTTCCCCCCTAACGCTTTTGGTTTGTACGATATGCACGGCAATGTCTGGGAATGGTGTCAAGATAATTGGCACAATAACTACAACGGTGCGCCTGATAACGGTACGGCCTGGTTATCTAATAATAATGCCTTCCGCGTTACCCGTGGTGGTTCTTGGTCTAAAGACGCTCGAGGTTGTCGATCTTGCGCTCGCGGTAAAGATCCTGCTGCTGGTAGATACAATACTTTAGGGCTGAGAGTAGTTTTAGAAGTTTAAAA